>CAVXOO010000368.1:0-5288 GCA_963762945.1 uncultured Acidobacteriaceae bacterium
GAGTGCCGTTCAGTGGCGAGATACCAGATCAGCGATCCCACCGTCAGCAGTCCCAAAAGCATGAAAACTCGATTTCGCGCGTTCACTCGCCCGTCACCTCAAACTATTGAATTCGTCTTTTTGAAGTCGCCCATCTCCGGCATGGGCGAATCGGCCAGCACCTTGGCCGCAAGTTCCGCTCCGTGTTTTCGATCCTGAAAGATCGCCTGGCCAAGAAACTCCACCGTGGACGCCCGGCGCGCCCGCAGCACCTCCGGATCGAGGGGCTCGAAGGGCATGATCAGCCGCCATACCGGCGCGCTCAGAAAATAGAAAACGTTGCCGCCCAGCGCGGAGAGTACGATCTGCAGCCATTCCACCTTGATCAGCTCGCCCGAAGCAATGCCTTCGCGCACCATCGCCTGGAACTTTTCATGCAGGGGCCCGAAGATCCGTTTGGCCAGAATGGGCAACTCGCCAGCCTCGCCCTTGTGCAGCCTGATCATCTCCTGCTGCATCAGGCTCTGAAACTCGCGTTGCGTCAAAATCCGGTCAAAATGCTCCAGCGCCGCGCGCAGCAAACGCTCGCCTGGACTGGCCTCGCGGAGAAACACCGCCATCGACCGGTCGCGCACCTGTCCCGAAACCATTTCGAGCGTAGCGGCGTAGAGTTTTTCCTTGCTCTCGAAGTAGTAATAGAGCAGCGCCTTGTTGACGCCGGCGGCAGCGGCAATCGTCTCCGTGCGCGCTCCGGCCAGGCCGTTGGCGGCAAACTCGCTCAAAGCAGCCTCAAGAATCCGGCTACGGGATTCGGCCGAACGGTCAACGTGAGTCTCGGTTTGGTTGGTTGACGTCATTGGTTTAACTAACTAGTTAGTAAATTAACCCGAAGCTCGTCCTCTTAGCAAGCAAATTCTCTCTTCCTACCTACT
The DNA here is from genome assembly GCA_963762945.1 of uncultured Acidobacteriaceae bacterium. Lineage (GTDB taxonomy): Bacteria > Acidobacteriota > Terriglobia > Terriglobales > Acidobacteriaceae > Telmatobacter. The sequence goes on from CAVXOO010000368.1 coordinate 912, forward strand.
TCCGCCACTCCGCCATACGCCACACCGCACCCCGCGACCTTCCACCTGTCAAGCCCCCATGCCCTTCAACTATCACACCTGATTGCATTTAGTTACTTCAAAACCTTGCCGGACATTTCCCATCCGTAGCGCACACTTGAAACGTGAACCGGGCAACACCCCGTCATTGGGCGCGACCGCCGACGGGGCCAAAACAAATCGGCAAGGCTGAAATTGCGAGGGGCGCGTGGCGCAAGTCGTCATTAACTCGCTTACAATCAGCGAGTTTCTTTCATTAAGAGATGTCTTTGCTGACGCTTTCGCCGCGTCTCCAGGGCTGCTTAACCGTCTCTTAAGGTGCGCTTAAGCGCCACTTAGCGACATGCGAGAAAATACGTAACAATAATGCAATCAATGAGCTAGAGGCGAAAAGGAGGGCAAAAACGAAAAAAAACGGCCAAGCTGGGCCGTACCGCCCCGGAATGAAAACACCGGCCCACCATCCCTTTGCACCTATTGCGCCGAAGCGCCGCAGACAAAGGCTAATCGAAGACCACCGTCTTGTTTCCGTAACAAAGGATGCGCCGGTCGAGGTGCCAGCGCACGGCTCGCGAGAGCACCATGCGCTCGAGATCGCGGCCGCGGGCGACGAGATCATCCACCTGGTCGCGGTGCGAGATGCGCGTCACGTCCTGCTCGATGATGGGACCGTCGTCGAGAACTTCCGTGACGTAGTGGCTGGTGGCGCCGATGAGCTTGACGCCGCGTGTATGAGCTGCCTGATACGGCCGCGCGCCGGTAAACGCCGGCAAAAACGAGTGGTGCACGTTGATGATCGCTGCCGGATAGCGCGCGACGAAGCCGGGCGAAAGAATCTGCATATACCTCGCCAGTATCACCAGTTCGACTTCGTTTTTCTCAAGCAGCTCCAGGTGCCGGGCCTCGGCGGCGTTGCGAGTCTCCGCCGTAACGGGTACATGCGCAAAAGGCACGTTGTAGAAGGCGGCGAGGTTCGCCACGGCGTCGTGGTTCGAAACGATGAGGGGAATTTCGCAGACCAGCTCGCCGGTGCGCCAGCGATGCAGCAGGTCGGCCATGCAGTGCAGGTATTGCGAGCAGAAGAGCGCCATGCGCGGCCTGCGCGCGCTCGAGGTGAGCTTCCACGTCATCTCGAGCTCGGCCGCAAGCGGGGCAAAGGCGGCGCGGAACTCGTCGAGGTTGAAGCCGTTCAGCTCCCACTCCACGCGCATGAAAAACAGGCCCAGCTCTTTGTCGCGGTGCTGATCGGCGTGCAGGATGTTTGCGCCATGCTCAAAGAGCAATCCCGACACGCGCGCCACCAAACCCTTGCGATCGGGGCAATCGATCAATAGAACTGCTGAATCTTTCATGGTGCTTTCAGATTACGACATTTCGGCGTAGCGCCGGCCTCCAGGCCGGCTGTCGTGTGGGCCTCCTGGCCCGCACACACTCTCTGTCGGTGTGGACGCCGCCAGTGCAGCCGGTCTGGAGACCAGCGCCACTCCCCCCCAAATGCTGCGGGGCCGCATAAGCGGCCCCGCAATGGTTCTGCAGCCCGAAAACCTCAGTCGTAATACTCAAGCCCCAGGTGCGTAATCAAATCCGCGCCCATGATGTGCCTCAGCGTGTTCTTGAGCTTCATCGACTGAATAAACAGATCGTGCTCGGGGTAGAGTCCGGGCGCGCTCTGCGGCGACTTGAGGTAGAAGCTCAACCACTCCTGAATGCCGAGAGAACGCAGTTGCGGCGTACGCTTGGCCAGGTCGAGGAAGAGCACAAGGTCGAGCGCAATCGGCGCGGCCAGAATCGAGTCGCGGCACAGGAAGTTGACTTTCATCTGCATGGGATAGCCCAGCCAGCCGAAGATGTCGATGTTGTCCCATGCTTCTTTCTCATCGCCGCGCGGCGGATAGTAGTTGATGCGAATCTTGTGGTAGATGTCGCTGTAGAGATCGGGATACATCTCTGGCTGGAAGATGTATTCGAGCGAGCCGAGTTTCGATTCCTCTTTTGTCTTGAAAGATTGCGGCTCGTCCAGCACTTCGCCGTCGCGATTGCCAAGAATGTTGGTCGAGAACCAGCCGCTGACGCCGATCATGCGCGCCTTGAAGGCCGGCGCAAGCACCGTCTTCATAAACGTCTGGCCGGTCTTGAAGTCTTTGCCGCAGATAGGCGCGGCATTCTTCTTCGAGAGCGCGACCATGGCGGGAAGATCGACCGTGAGATTCGGCGCGCCGTTGGCGAAGGGTACGCCTTCCTTGAGCGCGGCGTATGCGTAAATCTGCGAGGGCGCGATGCCGATGTCGCTCTTCTCCAGGCCCTTCTCGAAGGCCGCGATCGACTGATGCACCGCGGTGGGCTCCATAAAGATCTCGGTCGAGCCGCACCAGATCATCACCACGCGGTTCACCTTCTTCTTGAAGGCGCGGATGTCTTCCATCAACTGCTCGGCCAGATCGAGTTTGTTCTTACCCTTCTTCACGTGCGTTCCGTGCAGCCGCTTGACGTAATAGTTGTCGAAGACCGCTGGCATGGGCTTGATGGTTTCGAGATACGGCTTCAGCTTTTTGAGGATATCCGGCTTCAGCACCTGGGCATGTGCCGCCGATTCGTACACGTTGTCATCGAAAATGTCCCAGCCGGTGAAGACGATATCGTTCAAGTCGGCCAGCGGAACAAAATCCTTAATGAGCGGCGACGTATTGTCGGTGCGCTTGCCCAGCCGGATGGTGCCCATCTGCGTCAGCGATCCGACAGGCTTGGCCAATCCGCGGCGAACGGCCTCCACACCCGCGATCATAGTGGTGGCGACGGCACCCATTCCCACCACCATCACTCCCAATCTGCCCTTCGCGGGCTCTACCTTCGTTGCGGCCTTCCTGCGTCTCGCTAACGACTTTCCACTGCGAACTACGGCCATCTTGCCGCCTTTTCCCTTCGTTGCCATGGTTTCTCCTAACCTTTGTTCAAAAATGATTTCGAATTCTCGTACCACTGCAAACTTCGCTTGCCTACTCCCTACTGGCCACTCCCTGCACTCTGATCTTTCCACCGCTTGATGTGCGTCCAAAGGAACCATGCGAACACCGCGACGAGCGCCAGTTCCACCACCAGGTGGAAACGCTGGAACATCTCTTCGACGCGCGGATCGGTGTGCCAGCGCTCGCCCAGTTTCATGCCGATCCAGGCCAGACAGAAATACCAGCTGAATGAACCTAACGTTGTGTAGATGTGAAAACGCAGCCGCGGCATGCGTCCGATTCCCGCGGGAAAGGCCACGTAGGTTTGCACCAGCGGCAACATGCGCCCCACCAGAATTGCGATCGATCCGTACTTCTCGAAGAATCCCGTCATCCGATCCAGATCGTGGTGGCTCATCAGCACCCACTTGCCGTAACGTTCGACCAGCGGCCGTCCTCCGCGCGCGCCGATCCAGTACGCAATCGCCGAGCCGCAGTTGCAACCCACCGCGCCGAAGGCGGCTACGAGAAACAAACCGAGCCAGACGTTCCCTCCGCCAAATTGTCCGGGAGGTATGAGTTGGCCGGCGGCATTCATGTGAAAGTAGATCAGCGCGCCGGAGAACGGCATGATGACTTCTGAAGGAATGGGAATACCGCAACTGTTCAGCGTGATGAGCGCGGCAATGCCCGCGTAGCCGCCGGCATTGATGATCTGAATGACAAATTGAAATACGATTGCGACAATCTTTTCGCTCATGAGCGTACTCAGTATATAGGCGATTGAGCGCGGTGTCGGGGTTGCGCGGCACTTCAGCGAGAAAAAATTGCGCACACGTGTGCACCTGTCGTCTATCGGAACCATGCACACGTCTGCATATCGCATTTGCTACGATGAGGGGTGCCGGTCTTATGCTCTTCCTCCGCCCTATCGATGCCTGAGTCGCCCGCACGATAAGCTAATAGCTAAGAGCTAAAAGCTGAAAGCCGCTCTTCGGAGGTTCCCTTGCCCGATTTCCCCCCTGTACCGCTCACTTTGGAAGGCGCGAGCGTGCTCCATCAGTTCTTCCGTTTCGACTGGAAATCCTGGCGGTCCTTCGCGCCGAGCGAACGTAAGAGCATCGCGGACGGCGAACGTAAGGAGATTCTCGCTCAAGCGGTCTCCGCTCTCGGCTCTCTCGAACGCTTTACTCCCGATGCGCCGGTGCGCTCGGCACTCTATTCGCAACTCGGCCATAAGGGCGACCTGATCTTCGTGCACTTCCGCGACTCGCTTGAAGCGTTGAACCAGGTGGAGCTCGATCTGGCGCAGACCAGGCTTTTCGATTTCCTCACGCCGACGCACTCCTACGTGTCGGTTGTGGAACTGGGCCTCTACGAATCAACGCGCAAAACCTACGAGGCCGCGGCGGCCAAA
>CAVXOO010000369.1:0-4524 GCA_963762945.1 uncultured Acidobacteriaceae bacterium
TTTACCCTCAAGAATTCTTAACGTCCTAGTCTATCGGATGGCCGGAGCAGCGGGTTGGCGCGGGTTATCGCGCGGCTCCAGCTTTCGCAGCAGCGACGCAGCGATCTGGCGCCCATGAAAACGCCCGTTCTCAATGAATATCTCGTTGGTGCGCGAGCCGGCCACGATGACGCCGGCGAGATAAATGCCGGGGAAGTTGCTTTCGAGCGTCTCCGGGTTGCAGATGGGCAGACGGTCTGGCCCTTCGAAACGGACTCCAAGGCGTTCCAAAAAAGTGAAGTCTGGATGATAGCCGGTCATGGCGAAGACAAAATCGTTGCGTAGGGTTGCTGCGCCGGCCGGGGTCTCAACCATGATCGCGTCGGGCGTGATTTCGGTTACGCGCGATGTGAAATAGGCCTTGATTTCACCGTTCTTGATGCGATTTTCGATATCCGGCTTGATCCAGTACTTCACGTGCGGCTGAATACCCGCGCCGCGATGGATGAGTGTGACTCGCGCGCCATGACGCCACAACTCGAGCGCCGCAATCGCCGCCGAGTTCTTGCCGCCTATGACGGCAACATCCATGTCGTAGTAAGGGTGCGGATCGTGATAGTAGTGGTGGACCTTGCTCAGGGTTTCGCCGGGAACGCCCATCGAATTGGGCAAATCGTAATAGCCAATGGAAAGGGTGAGCTTGCGCGCCTTCAGTTCTCCATGGCGTCCAAATCGATCGGTGGTGTGCACCGCAAAATCGCCATCGGCGCCGGTGACGCGCTCTACGCGGTGATACTGACGGATATCGAGATGGTAATAGGCTGCGACCTGCCGGTAGTATTCGAGCGCCTCGTCTCGCGTGGGTTTTGCGTTGGGGCTGGGGAAGGGAATGCCGCCAATTTCGAGAAGCTCCGAGGTCGTGAAGAAAGTCATGTGTGCGGGATAGTGAAAGATCGAGTTGCAAACGCAGCCCTTATCGACCAGCACCACGCGAAAGCCTGCCTTTTGCGCCTCGATGGCGGAGGCCAGCCCGGTTGGTCCCGCTCCCACCACCAGAAGATCGAAGGCAGCTTCTGGCGCCAGATTCACCGTTTCATCGCTCATGTTTCTAGATTAGGCCATGCAGGGCCGTTAGGGACAAATCTTCTCCGGGCCGGTTAGAAGTGAAGAACAGAAAAGCTCCAGCGATTGCTGGAGCTTCTCTGAGCCCAAGCCGCATCGGGGGCTTAGACGAACACGGGCAGGGGTTCCATCAGGACAATCGCAGGGGATTCGGCCAGGTCTGCCACCGGCGCTGGGGCAGGGGCAATGGCTGCTTGAGTCTGCGAATGCACGGGACGCGTAAGCCGGTGAACGAAATGGTAGGGCGGCCAGGGGCCCGAAAGCTGCATATGGCACTCGCGCATCAGAGCGCTGGTGGTGGTGAACTTGTTTTGATAACGCTCAACGCATTTGCGGTCGATGAGGTGGGCGATATCCAGCAGCATTTTGCCGTTATCAAGCAGCCTGCAGCTCACCTCCTCGTCGAGAGGCTGGAAAAGCCTGTGCATCTCAAAGCTGACGGCACGGGCGCGAGTCTGCCGTTCGCGCGTACGTGAGGCGTTCTCGCGCAGATGGCTAAGATACGCGCGGCCAGCGCCCTCGTCTGCCGCGCGCCTTTCGACCCCGCGGCCGCAGCAGTCGTCAACAAAGATCTTAATGTGCATCTCCGTCTTGCCGCGAAGCTTGTCGATGTTGCCCAGAAACTGCCGCTGGTTGGAGCGGACGGACTTCCGGAGCGTATCGTCATCGTGAAAGATAGTGCCAAAACGGAAAGGAAGGACGGTTGAATGCCGGAAGCAGTCCGCAATCACCCGCGCGTGATCCACGCCGGACTTTTGGTTAAGGGACGCCTGAGGGTTGTGCTCACTTACAACCACCGCGAGATCACTCGCCGGGTAGAGGAAAACCTGATTGTCACTGACTCCAAAGACCGATTCCAGGGGAACCGGTTTACGATGTCGCTCTAACGCAGGAAAAGCCTGTTTTTCACCGATGCAGTAGGCATACCACGCCATAACGAGATACTCCGTCCGCGTGCGCCCCTGTGGTCAGGCGCCGCTGGTTGTTGGGGCTCTGTGAACCTGGGAACAACTACATGCATAGTGGTACGAAGGCGGGACCGAAGTCGCGGCTTCCTGAAGCTAACCGGAATACTAGTCTCCTAAAAATACGACTGGCAACACCCCAGGGGAAAAAGTGAGCGGGCGGGTGCAAGGATCGCGAAAGTGCTATTGATTAGATGCAATGAGTGTTTGACATTATGAATTCCTGGCGTGGACTTACCGCCATAAATCCGCGCGTTGTCTATAGGTTACGGACGCAAAGTGAGGGGACGCCGACCTGTGGGCTGCTTTACTTGGGAACTGGGATCTGTCGAGATTGCATCTGAGCCACCCGGACAAATCCGAAGCTTGGGCGATCCCAAGAAGAATCGCTCCCGGTCTCGAGCCCACTCTCATGTTCATTGCACCTTTGGCGCCGCCGAAGCCGGCTGCATTCAGACAGATTCAGCCTGACTCAACACCCGTATCGGTCCAGAGCGGCAGACTCTAGTAGACTCAACGGAAGAATGCGTGGCTCTTCCCGATCCCTTCGCCGCCCTCTCTCCGCCCTCACACCGTTCGCGCTTCCTGCGTTTTTTTTCGCTGGATTCGTGGCCTCTTCCCAGGTTGCCGTGGCCCAAGGTACTCATCTCTGGGTGCAATCGCAGATGGAGGAGTTCGAGAGGGGCACGCCAGACGGCGTCGCTATCAGGAGTAACGGAGAACTGCGGCAAGGGCCGGGGCTGACCGAGGCATTGACCACGCCCTCGACCTTCGTATGGGCGGTGGTTGCGGATAAGGCCGGAGAGATATTTGCGGGAACCGGCACGCCAGCGTCTGTTCTGCGACTGGCCGGAAACCCAGGCGAGAAGCCGTTCACGCTTTTCGAGACCAAAGATTTGAGCGTTCAGGCCTTGTGCCTGGGTCCGGACGGTGCGCTCTACGCCGCCACACTGCCGAGCGGCAGGGTCTACAAGCTGAACCCCAACGCAACAGAGAAGCAGGACGAAGCGAACGCCACAGTAGTCTTCGACGCATCCAAGGCAAATGCGGCTGATGGGGAGAGCAAAGCGAATTTGCCCAAATCCAACGCCGACTCGCGCTACATCTGGGCGCTGACATTCGATGCGGCAGGGCGACTCTATATAGCAGCTGGCAATCCTGGCGCAGTCTATCGTGTCGACCCCGCCAAACCGGACACGCCGCCGGAGCTGTTTTTCAAGAGCGACGAGGCGCACATTCGCGCCCTGGCGTGGGACGCAAAGGGGAACCTGATTGCAGGGTCCGATGGCTCGGGGCTGGTCTACCGTATCGATCCGCAGGGCAAGGGATATGTACTCTTTGAAGCGCCGCGGCGAGAGATTACTTCGATTGCAATCGGGGCAAACGGCACGATCTATGCGGCAAGCGTGGGCGACAATAGCCGGAACCCGCTGCCTCCGCTGCCGGTGCAGGGAGTCGGCTCTGTGAGTGTGACCATTGTGCAGCCGGGGTCGCTGCAGGCGGCGAATGTCAGCGCTTCCGTGCCGGAAGGGGCTGAGATTTACGCCTTGGCCGAGGGGCAGGCGCCGCGCAAACTTTGGTCGGACAAGGACGAGATCGTCTATGCGCTGGCTGCGCGGACTGACGGCCTGCTTGCGCTTACCGGCAATCGCGGGCGCGTCTTTCGCATCGAGGACGATGGCAGCTACGCCGACCTCGCCCACTTGCAGGCCCAGCAGGGGTTGAGCATGACAGCCGCACCCAATGGAGAGGGGTTGCTCATCGGCACCGGCAATACAGGCAAAGTGTTCCTGCTTGGCGCATCCGATAAGCACGAATATGCCAGCGATGTGCTCGACGCCGGCGCTTTCGCGCGCTTTGGCCGCGTCGAGGTCGATCCGGGTTCGGTGGGTTATGAGATCTTGACGCGATCCGGCAACGTGGAGCAACCCGTACGCGGCTGGAGCGATTGGCAGCCTCTCAAGGATGGTGCGGTTACGTCGCCTCCGGGACGGTTTTTGCAGTGGAAGGCCGAACTGCACAAGGATGGAATTCTGGGCAGCGTCGGCTTCAACTATTTGCCGGTGAATTCCGCGCCCGTTGTCGACGAACTGGTGGTGGTTCCCGGAGCCCGCCTGAATCCGCTGTCTTCGATGCCGCAAAATCAGACCGTGAGCATCGGATTCTCCGCGCCAGGCGACGGCTCGACGGTAACATTCGACTCGGGATCGAGTGCGCCGCTGCAGGCTAACAAGGATCGAACCGGCGTAACGGTGCGCTGGGCCGCGCACGACGATGATGGCGACGATCTGACGTATTCGCTTTACCTGCGCGGCGACGGCGAGACGGTTTGGCGGCTGCTCAAAGACAAAATCACCGAGAAAGCGTATAGCTTCGACGCCACGTCGATTCCCGACGGCGGCTATCGCGTCAAAATCGTTGCGTCCGACGCGCCTTCGCACGCGCCCGGCGATGCGCT
>CAVXOO010000370.1:0-4701 GCA_963762945.1 uncultured Acidobacteriaceae bacterium
CCCCCAAAGGCCAGGGACCGGGGGCACCCGGCTATCCCACCCATTCCGCAGAAGCGCGGAATGGATGGGGCACTCCGGTTCTTGCTGAGTTGAAGGAGGTGGGTCGAGGTTCGTGCTATCCCACATCTCAGAATCGAGATGTGGGGCACCCAGGCATCAGTATTTGCGGGCCGGGTCCATTGGCCGGGACGGTGCCGGTGACAAAATCCTGCTGTAACATTGGCGCGGTATTCTTCTTAGTCGCGAAGGAGATGGCATGGTTCCAGTTGATTTCAGTGCGAATCCCGTCGAAGGCGGATCGATGACTACGCTGTCAAGCCGCGAGGTTTATCGCAACCACTGGATGCGGGTGCGCGAGGACGAGGTGCTACGCGTGAACGGCGAAAAGGGCATCTACGGCGTGGTGGAGAAGCACGATGCGGCGATTATATTGGCGATTGAAAACGGTCGCGCGGGAGAGGATGGCGTGGGGGGCGATCGCATCTGGCTGGTGGAACAGTTCCGGTACACGATCGGAGAGCGGGCGCTGGAGCTTCCGCAGGGCGGCTGGGAGATGGAGATCGAGAATCCAGAAGAGTTGGCACGGGGCGAGTTGCGGGAAGAGACGGGTATGGATGCCGCCGCGATGACGCGCCTCGGAATGTTGTGGATCGCCTACGGATTTACGCGGCAAAGGCAGTACGTGTATCTGGCCACGGGGCTGACGCCGGCCGAGGGGGATCGCGATGCCGAGGAGTGCGATTTGACGGCGCGAACGGTTTCGATGGCCGAGTTTGAGCGCATGATGCGCGAAGGCACGATTCGCGATAGTTCCACGCTGGCGGCGTGGGGGCTTTACCGGCTTTGGAAGGCGGAGCGCGGCTGACGGGAGACCGGGCCGCGCGGCGGAGTGCGTCCAGGATGATGGGCCGCCGATGAAACGAATTTCTAACTCAAGACACTAATTACAAGAAGATCGGCGATCGACCCTGGCCGAAAGGTTTCTGTGTCTCTCGCGAAAGTACCCAGGAATTCACGGTACTGACGTGTGGAGTTGACCGTGGAGTAACCTTCCCGGTTCCAGGGCCGTCCCGTATCATGGCTTTAACGCACTTCCTCCCGTCCCTCCCCCCGGGCGAGATCACGAACGATTATTCAGGGACCATGAGGAAACTTATCAGCGATCCGGGGAGACCCGCACGCCTATTCCAACTCGATGCGCTTCGTGGCATTGGGGCTTTGGTTGTGGTGTTGTACCATCTGACAATTCTGTGGTCGGAGGAGGTTCGTCCAACTTCCCCGGTCATCCGCTTTGCGATGGTGCAAATTGGGCCATTCGGCACGGAAGCGATCATGTTTTTCTTCCTGCTGAGCGGATTTGTGCTTTCGCTTTCGGCGATCGAGGGAAGACCGCAGCCCTGGTTGCGATTCGCGGTGCGCAGAGTCTTCCGAATCTACGTTCCGTACCTTGCGGCCCTCGTGGTGGCCGTGGCCGGCGCTTATTGGCTGCACGGCACGGTCACCGAGTGCACCTGGTTTCACGGCTTCTGGTCTGAACCCGTCGATTGGCACCTGGTAGGCCAGCACGTGCTTTTCGTGGGAGCTTATAACACCGATCAATTCGATTGCCCGATCTGGTCGCTGATTCAGGAGATGCGCGTCTGCCTCTTCTTTCCCGCACTATGCTGGTTGGTTCTGCGCTTCAAGAGCCGATGGTCTTTCGCCATCGCCGGGGGATTGACCGGTGTGGCTCTGATTCTCAACAAGGCGCAGGTTCTGACCGAGTGGCGGGCACACGAAACATTGCAGATTACCGGACTTTTCGTCTTCGGCATCTTTCTGGCGCGGGAAAGAGAGAGGCTTGGAGGGTGGTATCGCCGCTCTCCCTCGTGGGCGAAGTATGCGGCCGGGCTGGCGAGCATCTGGTGCTTTTTGTTTACGGACACGCGGCTGGTCCAGGTCAACGGCCACCTGTTCGGCCGTACATCGCTGGACGTATCGCAGTGGATCACCTCGATTGGCGCCGGCGGAATCGTGATCGTCAGCCTGAACTCGGCGTGGTGCCGGAAGGCGCTGGCATCGGCTCCGATGCAGTTTCTGGCCAGAATCTCCTATAGCCTCTATCTGTGGCATTTCGTTGTTTTGCTCTATTGCGTGCATCTGCTCTATGGGCGAATGCCATTTCCAGCGATTCTGGGTCTGGCGTTGGTTCTTATGTTTCCCGTGTCGTGGCTGTCGTCGCGATGGATCGAGCTTCCGGCGAATCGCCTGGGGCGGAAACTGGCGGAGATGGAACTGGCTCCCCCTGAGCCGGTGCAGACGCTGGGCCTGGGAGAGCGGCAGCGCGCGCGCGTTCCGAGTATCGACCGCGTGAGTGAGGGCAAGGTCGGAGTCCAGGGCAGGGATGCAGTGGCCGATAACCCCGCCGCGTGATATGCGTCACAAGGCATCGCGGGCAATTCCTGAATAATCAATGCGGGACGAGCAGGGCGGAACGAGCAGGCGGAGCGTGTGCTCTGCCGATTCGGCCCGCGCATTGTGCTGCCCCACCCTGGCGATAAAAGCAAAAACGCCGCGAGGACGGGGACGCGAAGATTCACGATATTTGTGCGCGGGGTCGATGGTCTCTGCAGAGTTGCGTTTTGGACGCGGGGAGCGCCTGTGCTTGCCGAGGCTGCCGAAGCCCGCGCGTTGGAGGACGAGTCGAGCCGTGTTCAGGATTGTGGAAGCTCGCAGTGCCGGACAGAATATCCGGCAATACGTGATTGCGGCGCCGCGCATTGCGCGCAAGCAGCGGCCGGGGCAGTTCGTGATTTTGCGCGTGGCGGAAAACGGCGAGCGCATTCCGCTGACCATCAAGGGCGCCGATCCGGCGGCGGGGACGATCACGATTGTGGTGCAGGCCGTGGGCAAGACCACGTCGCTGCTCAATTGCCTGGAAACGGGCGACGCAATTCTCGATATTGTGGGCCCGCTGGGCCATCCTTCAGAGATAAAGAAATACGGCACGGCTGCGATTGTGGCGGGCAGCGTAGGCACGGCGATGGCGCTGCCCACGGCGAAAGCTCTCAAAGATGCCGACAACCACGTGATCTTTATTGAAGGCGCGCGCAGCCGGGAGATGGTGATCTTTGAGGACGAGGTGCGCGCGGCGAGCCACGAGGCGTTCATCCTGACCGACGATGGCAGCTACGGGGAACAGGGTTTGGTGACGAAGAAGCTCGAAGAGTTGCTCGCGGCCGGACAGAAGCTGGACTTTGTGCTCGCGGTGGGCCCGGTGCCGATGATGCGCGCGGTGGCCCGCGTGACCGCTCCGCTTGGGATCAAGACCATGGTGAGCCTGAACTCGATTATGGTGGACGGCACGGGCATGTGCGGCGGCTGCCGGGTGCTGCTGGGCAATGAGAGCAAGTTTGCCTGCGTGGATGGTCCGGAGTTCGACGCCGCCGAGGTGAATTTTGACGTGCTGATGCAGCGCAATGCGATGTACCGCGGGCAGGAATGCGAATCGATGAAGACGTTCGAAGAGCATCGCGAGGAGGAGTTGGCGCGGTTGCGCGCGGCAGTCGAGACGCGGGAGAAAGAAGCGGCGCAGTTGCGGGCGAAACTCGATGCGCAGGGAGAGACGCACGATGTCTGACGGAAATCCACTTCCCGCGAAAGAACGGCTGAAGATTCCGCGCGTGCACATGCCGGAGCTGGATGCTGAGACGCGCGCGCACAACTTTGAAGAGGTGAACCGGGGGCTCGAGATGCGCGCGGCCGTAGAAGAAGCCACGCGGTGCATTGCCTGCGCGAAGCCGGGCTGCCAGGTGGATTGCCCGGTGGGCGTGAAGATCAAGGAGATTGTGGCGCTGATCCAGGCGGGCGAGTTTCTGGCCGCGGCGGCAAAGATGCGCGAGGACAATGCGCTGCCCGCGATCACGGGCCGCGTGTGCCCGCAGGAGAGCCAGTGCGAGGGCGGATGCGTGCTTGGCAAAAAGGGCCAGCCAGTGGCGATCGGCAACCTGGAACGGTTTATCGCGGACTTTGAGCGCGAGAGCGGGAAGCTGGGTTTGCCGGCGATTGCGCTGGCGACGGGCAAGAGCGTTGCCATTGTGGGCAGCGGCCCAGCGGGGCTCTCGGCCGCGGGCGATTTGATCCAGAAGGGCCATCGCGTGCGGGTTTTTGAGGCGCTTCACGAGCTGGGCGGGGTTCTGGTGTACGGGATTCCGGAGTTCCGGCTGCCGAAATCGATCGTGAAGGGAGAGGTCGACAATCTGCGGCGCATGGGCGTCGAGTTCGAGACCAATGTAGTGGTGGGCAGAAGCGTAACGCTCGACGAACTGATGCGAGTGGAAGGCTACGACGCGGTGTTTGTGGCTACCGGCGCGGGGCTGCCGGTGTTTCTGAGCGTGCCCGGTGAACATTTGAACGGCGTCTACTCCGCCAACGAGTTTTTGACGCGCACCAACCTGATGCGCGCCTACAGGTTTCCGGAATTCGACGAACCGATCTACGACTGCCGCGATCGCGACGTGATTGTGGTGGGCGGCGGCAATACGGCGATGGACGCGGTGAGAACGGCGCGGCGGCTGGGCGCGCGGACGGCCACGCTGGTGTATCGGCGTTCAGAAGCCGAGATGCCGGCGCGCGCCGAAGAGGTGAAGCACGCGCGCGAAGAAGGCATCGAGTTTCGTATGCTGACCAACCCGGTGGAGTTTTTGGGCGACGAAAAAGGCT
>CAVXOO010000371.1:0-4585 GCA_963762945.1 uncultured Acidobacteriaceae bacterium
GTGGCCACGCAGGCTATGTATCGCGCGGCGGAGAGAAGATGGCGTGGCGGATTCCCACCGTCGATCCCGATTCCGAATATCTGGTGGTCTTCAATCCCCACGCGTGGGACGCCAATCTAAACGTTGAATACGAACTCGGCTGGGAGTGGACTTCCGGCGCGACGCCGGTCTCGATCCAGCAAACTTCCTCGCTGGACGCTCCATTCCTCGTTTTCTGGCTTGGTTGATTCTGCAGAGTGCAATCGTTGGAATTCTTGAGATGCAGGCGGAGCCGCACGCTCTCGCGGCGGAAGCCTCTCAAGTTCGAACGGGATGGATCGGCGTTGAGCACGTTTTTAACTGATCGGGAGCATTCTGTTTCTGGATTGCGGACACCACTGCGCACGGCATCTTGAATGCGGCACGGAAAACAACCTTCGGAGCCTAGGCTGCCTCAGAATCGCAGGGCTCATGAAGTTCCCCGCAAACTTTGACGGCCGGTTATCTTCCGATACCCATCGATGCACAGCCTCGAACGTTTTCTCCCCCCAGCTCGTTGATTGCTCCTTTCAGGATAGCCTTCGAGTGAAACCAAAGTTGGTGAGGATGAGTGAACCCGAACTCCCGGTTGATTTGAGCGATCTCCTTCGCCACAGCAATAGAATGGTTGACGTCTGTATGATCCGACCGATGCGGACGCCACGATAACGTCGGAGAAGACGGGTCGCGCTCTTTGAATGCTGCTATAGAGCAGTTTGCTGTCCGCCGCGATCCTGTAGGATGTGTCGAAGGGGGTGCCGACTGATAGGATGCGGTCGCGGTGAAACACTCCCTGATGGTGAGGGAGCATCGGCCTTCCAGATTTCCATTGGCTGCACATTTGGTCCCACGGTAATTCAGGATCGACCAGCTGAAACCTGGAATCATCCCATCACTACCACCGGCTGAAACAGCGTTCCCGCCACGCGTTTGGCGATCCCGGCCAAATCCCGCGGGCCGGCGAAGACTTTGACCAACGGCGCCCCGGAAAACTCCGGCAGATTGGCCTGTGCGCCATTGCGCATCCGGCCCAGCGCCATTGCGTCGGCGGTGACGGAAGGCATCTCCGGCAGCAGAGTGCGCGGATGAATGCATATCGCATCGAGCGCACCGGGATTTCCCGCCAGGGCCTCCAGCTCCTCGAGCGTGTGCGCGTCCTCGAGCGTAAACACGCCCGCGCGCGTGCGCCGCAGCCGGCTTAGGTGCGCGCCGCAGCCCAGCTCCTGCCCCAGTTCGTGCGCCACGGAGCGCACGTACCCGCCGGAGCTAACGCTGATGGTGAAGCTGGCCTCGGAGCGTTCGAGAGCCAGGATCTCAAACGCATGGATGCGAATCCTTGCCGGCTTCAGCTCCACAGGCTTGCCTTCGCGCGCCAGCTTGTAGGCAGGCTGGCCGCCAACCTTCTTCGCGGAAAACTGCGGTGGCATCTGCTCCATCTCGCCGTCAAACCGCGCCGCCGCCGCGCGCACCGTCTCCAATGTGACGGCTTCGGCCACTTCCGGCCAGCGATCCGGCCCCGCAGCTTCGCCGTCTGCGTCGTAGGAGTCGGTCGCAAATCCCAAGCGGATCGATCCCAAATAACTCTTCTCCGCAGCGGAAAAATACTGCGCCAGCCGCGTGTATTTGCCCATCAGCAGCGGAAGCACGCCAGTGGCCATGGGGTCGAGCGTGCCCAGGTGGCCAATCGACCGCTCTCCGGTGATTTTGCGCAAACGGTAGACCACGTCGTGGCTGGTCATGCCGCCCGGTTTATCGATTACAAGAAGCCCGTTCACATCCTCACTGTAGATTCATGCACTTGTCCTTGCCAACTTGCCCGGCTGCGAACGAAGCTAAAGACAGATGGCCGGCGAACTGGAACGCGTGCGAAAGACGTTGCGCGAGCTCTGCAAGTCGATCGAGAGCTTGCCCGCCGATCCTGCGCCCCAAAAAGTGCATAAGCTGCGCACGGCCTCGCGCCGGGTTCAGGCGGCCGCCCTCGTGCTTGAGACCGCCCATCCTAAAAAATCGCGGCGTCTTGTCAAAGCCATCGAGCCGGTGCGCAAAGCCGCCGGAGGCGTGCGCGATATGGACGTGCTCGCGGCGCATGCGCGCAAACTGGCGCGGCACTGCGCCGGGAAGTCGCTGTCTCATTTGCTTGCCCATCTCAAAGACGCCCGGCAGCAGCATGCCAGGGAGCTGGCTCGCGTGCTCGGCCGCCGGCGCAAGAACGTGCTGGAAGCCCTCAAGGAGTATTCCCGGTTTGTCTCGTCGGCGTTGAAGCGCGCAAAATCAAGTGCAGGATCGACCACCGACCCAAACCAAAGCCTGGAAAGAATTCACACCGCCGCGATGAACGTGGTGCGCGAGCTCGGCGCATGGCAGCCGCTCGACGCGGGCAATCTGCACGAATTCCGGTTGAAGGTGAAGGAACTGCGCTACACGCTGCAACTGGATGAGAACGCCAATCCCGGCCTGGTGGCGGCGCTTGGCGACGTGCAGCGCCGCGTCGGCGATTGGCACGACTGGCAGCAGTTGAGCGAGATTGCACGCCAGGTTCTGGTGCTCGAAGAGGACAAGCCGCTTGTTGACCGCATCGATGTAACCGCCAAGCGAAGATTCGATCGAGCGCTTGCCGCCGCCAACGCGCTGCGCGGAAAGTATCTGGCCATGCCTGTAGCCATTGGCATTTGAAGCGTGCCAGGATTGCCGCGGGTTAAACCACTCCCGTGCCTGGCTGGCGCACCAGCGAGAGGAACTCCGACCGCGTTTCCTTTTGCCGGAAGCAGCCCTGCATTGAGCTGGTGACCGTGGACGAATGCTGCTTCTCAATGCCGCGCATCATCATGCACAGGTGCCGTGCCTCAATCACCACGCCCACGCCCTGCGGCGCAATGGCCTCCTGGATCGCATCGGCGATCTGCCGCGTCAGCCGCTCCTGCACCTGCAGCCGGCGCGCGAAGACTTCGACGAGCCGCGGAATCTTGCTCAACCCGATCACCTTGCCCTTGGGAACATAGGCCACGTGAACCTTGCCGAAGAATGGCAGCATGTGGTGCTCACACAGCGAGAACATCTCGATGTCCTTGACGATCACCATCTCGTCGTAGTCGACCTCGAACAACGCGCCGTGCAGAATTTTTGCCGGATCCTCATCGTAGCCCTTGGTGAGAAAAGCCATCGACTTCTCGACGCGCTCCGGTGTCGCACCGAGGCCGTCACGATCGGGATCTTCGCCCAGGCGCGAGAGAATTTCGCGGTACATCTCCTGGGTGCTGAATGCGCCCAGGCTTTCACTGTCCGTTGCCATCGCACTTCTTGCGGATTTACTCACAACCATCGGCTGTGCCATCGCTCGTCATCCTCTCGCCGAACATTCAAAGAAATTATTTTCCGTCTCTTCTACGCGCACGTGCTCCAGTTGGCCCTCAGGCAGCGCATCGCGCAACAGGGAGAAAATCGCCTTGGAAAAATTCTCCGTCGTGGGTACGCGATCGCTGAACAATGGATCGAGATTCAGGTTGGCGTGATCGAATCGATCTAAAACCTGCCTGTGCACTGTCCCATCCAGCGCCACCAGGTCAACCACCATACCCGTCGCGGCGTTGACCGCGCCGCACACCATGACCTCGACTACATAATTATGCCCGTGGCCGAGGGCATTGTTGCATTTTCCATACGCCGCGCGATTTTCCTCGGCGCTCAATTCGTCCGTGTGCAGCCGGTGGCTGGCGCTCACCATGTAGCGGCGGCCGAAATACGCCTTCACGCCTCACCTCGGTACTCGGCAAAAATCTCCGGCCGCCGCTCATGGGAATGCGCAGCAGGTGGTCGCAACTGCGGCGGACCAGGTCGTGCAACCCCGCGCCCTCGCGGCCTAGCACCAGCACACAGTCGCCGGTCAGATCGAACTGGTCGTAGTCGGTCTGGCCGCGCTCGTCGAGGCCGATGATCCACAGATTCCGGCGCTTGAGCTCTTCAAGCGCGCGAACCAGATTCACTACGCGGGCGATGCGCAGATGCTCGGCGGCGCCGGCGCTGGCCTTGACGGCGACCGGGCTCAACGGCGCCGAACGCCGCTCCGTGAGCACGACGCCATCCACCCCGGCGCCATCGGCCACGCGCAACAGAGCGCCCAGGTTCTGCGGGTCTTCCACGCCGTCCAGAGCCAGCAGCAATCGGCGAGCAACGGCCCCGCCTGCCTCCGGCCGCGGCGGCTCGAAGAGATCCTCAATGGAGAGAAACTCCTGCGGATGGACAAGAGCCACGACGCCCTGATGGGCGGGGCTTTGGGCCAGTTGCGTCAACTGCTCGCGCGCTTCCTGGCGAACGTGGAGGCCGGCCTCGCGGCAGAGGGCTACCAGCCGCTCCAGGCGAAGATCGTCGCGCTCGCGAGCCACGAGAACTTGATCGAAGCGCCGCCGCCCCGCCTTGACTGCCTCCTCCACCGGATGCAACCCATACAAAACTTCCATAGAGGATAGTGTAGAAGACCACCTGCGGTGGGGCCAGCCGCTCGGTACCTGCGGTGCAGCCAACCGCTCGGCACCTGTTGTGCGGCCAACCGCTCGCTGCGCGCTCGCTTGAG
>CAVXOO010000372.1:0-4425 GCA_963762945.1 uncultured Acidobacteriaceae bacterium
CGTCGCCGGAGTCGGGGCGATCGCCATAGGCCCAGCTAAGGATGTAGGTTTGCCCGACGGTCAGGCCGGTAACGATTTGATACACGTCTTCCGGGGTGGTGTAGTTGATCTCCAGGCTCTGGTCGCTGCCGTTGCCGGGGGAAACGACCGAACCGCCGCCGAAGACCGAGGGATCGTCGATCTCGATACCGTTGCCGTTCGTTGACCAGCCGGGTACGCCGCCGATGGGTGCGAAGTCACCCCAGTTACCGCCCACGTCTGGCGATCCAAAATCGCCGTTGACAATCAGGCTGGTGGCGTTTGACTTAGTCGATCCTGCCAGGAGCAACGCAAGCACAACACAGGGGAAGATGCTGAGACGCTTCATTTTGTTCGTTCCTTTTGTGATTTCGAGACTCTGCACAGCAACAGTCCTGTGTCTGGGGAGGACAACAGTAGGGAATTCTGCTCTTGATATTGCAATTCTTACGCCAAACTCAGGCCCATCGCGAGTTTTGCTGGGACTCGTGTATATGTTATTGACTATGAGCGATTTACATGGTTATGCCGCGGCTTTGCGAATGACGCCGACGAGGCAGAATCACCGCAGGCGATTGAGCCGATTGCATTCCTTTTGCAGGGGAAAAGTGGAAAGTCTTTTCCCATCGGGCTTTCGGCGCCTTTCAACCTGGATCGCTTGAAACGAATCGGCTCGAGAGAGGCTTTTCAAGTGCCCGAACTGGGCCAGCGAGAGAAAGAAAAACAGGGGCGAGGTGGAAACTGAGTGGTGTTCCGTGGTAGGGTGCAACATTTGCGGGTGGTTTTTCCCTGAGGGGGAGAACGGACCGCGAAGTGTATGGATTCCGGCGTGGGCTCTCATCAAACGGAATCGTCCGTCGATGAGTCCAACCGGGCATAAAACGTAAGTGGGACAGATATTAAGGATGGCAATGAGCAAAGCATTGGTGATCGTCGAGTCGCCGGCCAAGGCCAAGACGATCGAAAAGTATCTCGGCAAGGGTTTTGAGGTTCTCGCGTCGGTAGGTCACATTATGGACCTGCCCAGGAGAGACATCGGCGTGGAGCTGGAAAACCGCACATTTGAGCCGACGCTTGAAGTGTCTCCCGAAAAGTTGAAAGTCGTTTCGCAATTGAAGCGGGCCGGCGCCGCTGCTGACGAAATCTTCCTGGCGCCTGACCCTGACCGCGAAGGCGAAGCGATTGCCTATCACCTCGCGATTCAGCTCGGAACGAACGCAAAGGAACGGAAGAAGATTCGCCGCGTTACCTTCAACGAAATCACGAAGAAGGCCGTGCAGGAAGCATTTATGCACGCCCGCGACATCGACCAGAACCTTGTGGACGCGCAGCAGACCCGCCGCGTGCTCGACCGTCTGGTGGGGTATCAGATATCTCCATTGCTGTGGGACAAGGTGCGCCGGGGACTCTCGGCTGGACGCGTTCAGACGGTTGCCGTCCGGCTGATTGTGGAGCGCGAGCGCGAGATCGGCGCTTTCAAGCCGGTGGAGTACTGGCCTATCGACGCCATCCTGCAGTTCAGGGCGGCAGAGAACCGTGGCGCAGAACCAATGCTGCTGACTGCCCGATTTGTCGGAATTGATGGTGAATCGGCGCGCGTAGCCAACGGCAAGGACAAGGATGGCAAAGACCAGTTCATCTCCAATGCTCTGCCTAACGAACAAGAGGCGTTGAAAGTCGTCGAAGAAGCGACGAAGGCGACCTGGACGGTTCGATCTTTTGAGAAGAAAGAGCGGAAGAGGTATCCTTACGCTCCCTTCACGACAAGCGCGCTGCAGCAGCAGGCTTCGGTGCGGTTGGGCTTCGGCGTACGGCGCACGATGGGCGTGGCTCAGCGCCTCTATGAGGGTGTTGATCTGGGGAAAGAGGGCATGACCGGGCTCATCACGTATATGCGTACAGATTCGCCGCGCGTTGCCCCTGAGGCAATTGCCTCTGCACGCGAATGGATCGGCAACTTGGGCCCACAGTATTTGCCCGCGTCGCCTAATTCTTACAAGGGCAAGAAAGAAGCACAAGATGCGCATGAAGCCATCCGGCCCACGGATACGGCTCGAACTCCGGAATCGATTGCTCGCTACCTTTCGCAGGAGCAGTTGAAGCTATACCAGCTGATCTGGCAGCGGTTTGTCGCGTCGCAAATGACACCCGCCATTTATGACGTCACCACGATCGAGATCGATGCGGTCAAAGATAGAACCTATAACTTCCGCACCACTGGATCGGTTCTTAGATTCGACGGCTTCCTTCGCGTCTACGCCGTCGATGACGATGAGGATGACCAGCTACCCAACATTCCCAAAGGCGCGCCGCTGCCGTTGGCTACCGCAGACCAGCTGAAAACACTGGCCGTCGAGGCTAGGAACGCAAAGTTGGATCAGGCGAGGAAGAAATACAATCTTGAAGTCGCGAAGATCGAAGCAAGAAACGAGAACGCAGGTTCAAAAGGCGAGATTGAGCCAATTCCGGATTTTGTTGAACCGAAGATTCCGCTCGAAGTAAGGCCGGCCGTCCAGGCCCTGCAGAAGTTTACGGAGCCGCCCGCGCGCTTCAACGAAGCTTCGCTGGTGAAAGTGCTCGAAGAGCGCGGCGTGGGCCGGCCATCGACCTATGCATCAATCATCACCACCATTCAGGATCGCGAATATGTCAGCAAGATTAACGGGAGATTCTATCCCACTGAAATAGGAATGGTGGTTTGCGATTTGTTGGTGAAGAATTTTCCCTACATATTCGATATTGCGTACACGGCCAAACTCGAAGAGGAACTTGACGACATCGAGGAGGGCAAAGAGAAGTGGACCGCGCTGCTCAACGGTTTCTACGACCATTTTGAAGAAGAGCTTAAAGACGCAGGTTCAAAGATGGAAAGTATCAAGCGCATGGAGCACGCCACGGATGAGAAGTGCGATCTGTGCGGGGCGCCGCTGGTGCTCAAATGGGGTAAATTCGGCAGCTTCTTTGCGTGCTCGAACTTTAGCCGGAATACCCCTGTAACGGTCTCGATGGGACCGTGGAAGAAGGATCAGAAGGCTGTAATCAAGAAGATCACTGGTGCACTGCATTTTCCGATGACTGTGAAAGTGACGGCCGATGACACGAATCTGTTCTCGAAGGATGCGGCGGATGCGAAAGAGCTAGTTGCTGCAATCTCCGATGCGATGGAAGAGGCAACGAAAGGGAAGAAGGTTTCCGTTGAGCAGGTGAGTTGCACATTCACCAAGGAGAACACTGCCGGCAAGCCGGATATGAATACTCCTGAGGCGCAGGAGGCAAGCGACACAGAGGAGTACTGCGAGAATTGCGGCAAGGTGATGGTGATGCGGCGCGGGCTCTTCGGGCCCTTCATGGCCTGTCCGGATTACAACGCCGATCCGCCGTGCAAGACCTTCCGCAAGCTGAGTTCGAAGCAGCAGCAGAAGCAGTCCACACCCAAGCCCACCGGCGAGGCTTGCCCAGCGTGCGGCAAGCCGCTGGTGCTGCGCCAGGGCGCGTATGGCGAGTTTGTTTCCTGCTCCGGCTATCCCAAGTGCAAATACGTGAAGCAGAATCTGATCGAAGGGTTGAAATGCCCCAAGTGCGGCGAGGGCGACATCGCCGAGCGCCGCGCGCGTAGGGGCAATGTCTTCTGGGGTTGCACGAACTATCCCAAGTGCGACTTCACTTCGAACATGAAGCCGGTGGCCAAGAAGTGCCCCGAATGCGGCAGCCCATACCTTGTCGAAAAAACCCTGCGCTCGGGCGTGTATCTGGAGTGCCCGAACAAGAAGAAGTCCGCCGAAGAAGAGACGGCAGCGCCCAAGAAGCGCGGCAAGAAGGCTGTCGCCGCCGCCGAGGAAAAATCGGTGGCCTGCACTTATTCGAAACGCATCGGCGACGCGCCGCCTCCGCCGACGGCAGAGACGCACGGCCCGGTGGCGGAGCCGAAGGACGAGAAGCACGAATTGCAGCCGGCGTAATCGGAAAGACCAACGTTCGTGAAAGAGATCGTTCTGATTGGCGGGCCGAACGGAGCAGGGAAGACAACTGCGGCGAGGGTGTTGCTGCGGGAATTCCTCCAAGTAAATGCATTCTTGAATGCAGATGAGATTGCAAGAGAAATTGCACCGGAGGATCCGGAGGCAGCTGCTTTTGCCGCAGGCCGCGCGTTGATTGAGCGCATGCGCCAACTAGTTCGGCAATGCAATAGTTTCGCGTTGGAGACAACCTGCTCCGGGAAAACTTATCTGCATCTTCTTGAGCAATGCAAGAACGATGGATGGCGCATCGCGCTCTTCTATTTTTGGTTGCCCTCGCCGGAAGTCTCAATGGCGCGAGTGGCCAAGCGGGTGCGAGAAGGCGGACACGGCATTCCGCGAGAGGCAATTTTCCGCAGGTATCGCTTAAGCGTATGGAATATGCTCCACC
>CAVXOO010000373.1:0-3063 GCA_963762945.1 uncultured Acidobacteriaceae bacterium
CAAATGCCATTTTTGATGGCGGATGTAGTCGGTGATCAAAAAACGAAGCGTGACCGGCTCGTCGTCCCCGACCACGCAGCTTGCTTCCAGCCGGTTCAGGAAGCCGCCTACGGCAGTGCCGCCAGCACGTCCGACGCAGCGTTGGTGGGATTCACCTTCACCCACACCTTTGCGATCTTGCCCTGGGGATCGATTAGAAACGTGTTGCGGTTCGCGATCGTAAAAGTGGCGAATGAGCCAAGCGATCCATACGCGCTCACCACCTTGTGCTCGGGATCAGCCAGCAGATGGAAGGTCAGCCCATCCTTGGTGCAAAACTGTTTGTGGCTGTCGGGCGTATCCACGCTCACGCCCAGGACCACTGCGTTTTTTGCCTCAAGCTGCGGCAGCGCTTCCTGAAACTTGTGCGCCTCGATGGTGCAGCCCGGCGTCATGTCCTTGGGGTAGAAGTAAAGCACTACCCACTTGCCGTGATATTGATCGAGCGAAATCGGCGTGCCGTCCTGCGAGGGCAGGGTGAAGGTGGGCGCGGCCTGGCCAACAGCCGGCATGGCGCTATCGTCGGCGCGAGCCATAAACAGGGGCACCGCGGCCACCACGGCGACGGCAGCTACGACGAGCGACAGAAGAAGATACTTGTTCACAAAAAACCTCCTGGGAGAAGCAGCGAATAGAGAATAGGGATTTGGGGAACCGGGCAAACCGACAGCAGACAGCGACCTCTGAACCTTCAACAGCGAATGGCAGGAATCGCCCACAATTGTTGGATGGCTTCTATCCATCGTTCGCTGTATTTTATTTGCCGGTTGCCAACAACTGACCACTGCCAACTTCAAGTTACCGCCGCGCGGCCACAATGGCAATACCGGCCGTGTTCGCCGTGGCCAGCAGCGTTTCGCGGTCGAAAAGCAGCGTCCTTCCGGCCTCGATCGCCAGGCAACTCGCCCCGGACCGGATCATGCGTTCGACCGTTGATTGCCCCACGACCGGCACGTCGAAACGCATGTCCTGGTTGGGTTTAGCTACCTTGACCACGGTCAGCCTCCAGGCCAGAATCGTCGGCTCTGCCGCAACGTTGCCGCCAACCCCCGCATCCAGCGAGCCCATCAGCCGCCCGGCGCGTTCGATTGTCGCATCCGTGCCCTCCATAGCTTCGACGGCCACGCAGGCCTGCGCCGCCACCACCACCGTCTGCCCAATATCGAAGCCGGCCAGCGCTCCGGCCACGCCCCGGCCGTACTCGATGTTCTTGCGCTCGTCTTCGTCCGGCGCGCGCTCGGTGAGCACGCCTTCCTCGGCCAAAAGCGGCTCCAGAAACGCGGTCGAACTCATCAGTTCGATGCCCTCGTCTTCGAGGACCTTGGCCACAGCGCCGATCAGCGCGTCGGTCGAGCGCGTGCGCAGGTTCAAGAGCAGCTTGGCCAGCCGCCAGTCGGGCCGGATGCTTGAGAATATCTGTTTGTGCTTCACCTGGCCCGCCATCACGGCCTTGGTGACGCCCTCTTTTTTAAAGGTCTCAATCAGCCGCGAAAGCTCGCCTAGTGAAAGCCAGTACACAGTCACGCCCGTGTCGCCCGCGGCGCGCCGGTCTATCTCCGCGTCGGTCTCTTCCTTGATCGCCGCCACAACGACAGAAAGTCCCTGCGCCCGCGCCGCATCCAGCAGCAGAAACGGGAAGCGCCCATTACCGGCAATCAGACCGAGCTTCATCCGTAAGATCTCTCTTCCTTGATCTGCGTTTTGGGGCTTCTTCGGTTCGGGCTATTGAAGTTTTGCCGCTTCATCGAGCTTCTTCTGGGCTTCGTCGGGGCGTCCCATGGCCTGCAGCACCTTCGCGTGGAATTGCAGGTTTTGAGCCAGACGATAGCTGTAGCGATTGCCGTCTGCTGCGATGGCCCTTCGATCAAAATTCTCTGCCGCGGTCAAGTCGCTATCCGCAGCGGCAAGATCGCCCAGGAAGCCCTCGACCTCGCCTCTTATGGAATAAGCGGCGCTGCTCCCCGAATTATCATCGTGCCCGAGCTTGACGATTTCGACAGCCTTTTCTGCCCACGGCAGGGCGTCCTTGAAGTCCTCAACGTCCCCATAAGCAGTCGCGGCGTAAACGAATGCGGATCGTCTTGGTATGTAATTGGCATCCATCGGCAGCGTCTCGGCTAATTCTGCCGCATTCTTGCACGCCGCAACGGTTTCATCGTTGAATTGCTGCGACCGAATACCCTGTTTGCATGCGTCTTCGGCATCGTCGAACTTTTTGTTCAGTTCCTCGTCCGGGCCTGTCGCGGCATTATCACTCAAAACGTGCACAGTCACCGTCTTAACCGGGGCTGACGAGTTGGGAGGAGTTGACGAAGGCGGTCCTTGGCCAACAGTGGTGTTGCTCTGGTCACCCAGCGTGAAGATGATGTTATATTGCCCCGTTGCAACCGCAGGCACACCGTCTTTCTCGAAGGGATGGAATGTCCACTGCTTCAGAGCGTCGATTGCCGCCTGTTGCAGCATTGCGGGCCCGCTAACCGCCTTGACCGATTCGATCTTTCCCGTAATTCCGATGCGCAAGTCGAGAACAACTGTGCCTTGCACGCGCGCAGCTTTTGCGATTGGTGGATAGAACGGAGACACTTGATGATCGATGTGATGTTGGATCGTCTTTGCATCGACCTGCAGAACATTTTGAGCGAAGATGCATGTCACGAGGGCAGGTAATGCCATTGAGAAGAATGCCGCTTTACAAGCACGCATATTCGTTGCCTTTCCTGTACGTGTTTTACTTGATCACTCCGCGCTCGCTGCGTTCGATAAACCCGATCAGCACCGCCACGTCGTCGCCCTCGACAGTCCGCATCTTTTCAAGTGCCTGCGTGGTATTGAGTTTGGCAGCAAGCAAAAACCGGAAGGCTTTCTGCAGTCGCTGCAATCGCTCCGGCGAAAAGCCCTTCCGTTCCAGGCCGATTTTATTAATCCCGAAGGCCTTGTTCTCGCGCCGGCACGAGGTGAGCGAAAATGGCAGCACGTCCTGCGTGACAATCGTTCCGCCGCCGATAAACGCGTGTGCGCCAAGAA
>CAVXOO010000374.1:0-3001 GCA_963762945.1 uncultured Acidobacteriaceae bacterium
ATCTGGGTTACGACGTGTTTGCGCTGGAAGGCGTGGTGCTGAAACCGCGGGCCACGGTGAAGGTGCGGACGGGAATTGCCGTCGAGGCACGGCATCCCGAGACCGGAGCACCGCTGGGATTGCTGGTGCGCGACCGCTCCTCGATGGCGGCGCGGGGGCTTGCTACTACCGGCGGCGTAATCGACGCCGGCTACCGGGGCGAGATCCTTATTGTGATGACCAACCTGGGCGACGCCGCCGTGGAGTTGAAGGCCGGCGAAAAGATTGCGCAGATGGTTCCAGTACCTGTGCTGACGGGTCCCGTCCAAGAAGTTGAAACACTGGAAGTGTCGGCGCGCGCGGCCAAAGGGTTTGGAAGCACCGGAAAATAGGGAGTAGCCAGTAGGGAATAGGGAATAGACAGGGACGAAGAGAACAAGGGCCCGAGGAAGCCGCAACACGCGGGCGGGGCTCGGAACCGCGCCGCGGGCGCATGCGTATCATAAGAGCGGGAAGCCATGCCACTCAAAGAGGCCTTCAAACTCGCGCTCGATTCGCTCTGGTCGAACAAGATGCGCAGCATCCTGACGCTGCTTGGGGTCATCATCGGCGTGGCCTCGGTGATCATGGTGGTCACTTTGACCAACGGCGCCAAGCAGTTTGTGACGTCGAAGGTAAACACCTACGGCGCGGCGGTGATCACCATCAGCAAGATGCCGAATACCTTCATCACCATCGACGAGTATCTCGAGTTTCAGAAGCGCAAAGACGTCACCTACGACGACTACCGGGCGGTGCTTTCCGAATGCAAATCCTGCGTTTCCGTGGGCGCACAGCGATCGAATAGCACCGGAAAGGTTGTGCGCGGCACAGCGTCCACCACCGACACGCAGGTCCGCGGCTGGACGTGGACCATGCCCGCGCTTTCGAACCTGGATCTTTCGGTGGGGCGCACGTTCACCGAGATTGAAGACACGCATTCGGCGCACGTGGCGATCGTGGGCTCCGACATCGAGGACAATGTGTTGGGGCCGGGCGATCCGCTGGGCAAAGAAATCCGCGTGGACGGCGTGCCGTTTACCGTCATTGGCGTGGGCCAGAGCCAGGGCAAAATGTTCGGCAACAGCATGGATAATTGGGTGTCAATTCCGCTGACCACATTTCTCGAGAGATACGGCTCGCACTCGAGTCTGCAGATTTATGTGGATTCGGGCGGCGGTGGCGCAGTGATGGACGGCGTGAGCGACGAGCTGCGCGTCATCATGCGCACGCGGCGGCACCTGGCGCCCGACCAGCAGGACGCGTTCTCCATCGACTCGAGCGCGACGTTCAAGAACATGCTGGGAAGTATTCTGGACAACTTTGGAGCGGTGGTGGTGGCCATCGCCGCCATCTCGCTGGTGATCGGCGGCATCGTCATCATGAACATCATGCTGGTTTCAGTGACGGAACGGACGCGCGAGATCGGCGTGCGCAAGGCGTTGGGCGCCAAGCGAAGAGATATTCTGCTGCAGTTTCTCATCGAGTCGGCGGTTTTGGCTTCATGCGGGGGCGGACTCGGCGTGGTGCTCGGCATCGGCCTGGCAAAGGTGCTCACGCTGGCGATCGGATTTCCTTCGGTGGTGGCTCTGTGGTCGATTGCGGTAGGTCTGTTTGTCGCCACGTCGGTAGGATTGTTCTTCGGCATCTATCCCGCGCACAAGGCGAGCGCGCTGGATCCGATTGCGGCGCTGCGAGCGGAACTCTGAGGAAAGTTCGTAGTTCACAGTTCGTAGTTCACAGTTTGCCGGCGTCGGCGGGCGAGAGAGAATCGGAAGATCAAACCGGGAGAAAGTGTGCAAGGGATGGCGCAATCATTTCGAGATTTGGTTGTTTGGCAACGCGCAATGCAGTTGACTGAGGCCGTATATCGCCTGACGCGGGATTTTCCCCGCGACGAACAGTTCGGCCTGACAAGCCAGATTCGGCGGTCGGCGGTATCCGTCCCCAGCAACATCGCGGAAGGGCAAGGTAGGGCGAGCGTTGGAGAGTTCAAACAATTCCTTGGCGTAGCGCGTGGATCGACCTGTGAGGTTCAGACTCAGCTTGAAATCGCCCGAACTCTCAAGTTTGGATCACCTAAATCGATTGACGAGGCGATTGCGCTCTCGGACGAAGTAAGAAAGATGCTATTTGGCATTCTGGCCTCGCTCGATAGACGCACAAAGTCAAAATCGACGAATCGGGAACTGCGAACTACGAACTACGAACTGTGAACTAC
Organism: uncultured Acidobacteriaceae bacterium; assembly: GCA_963762945.1. Lineage (GTDB taxonomy): Bacteria > Acidobacteriota > Terriglobia > Terriglobales > Acidobacteriaceae > Telmatobacter. The sequence continues at coordinate 2,240 of CAVXOO010000374.1, forward strand.
GAACTGAGAACTAACCCATGAAGGCGACTGGCCAATCCCGGGAATCCATCAAGATGGCGCTGGATACGCTGCGCAAGAACAAAATGCGCTCGAGCCTCACCATTCTCGGCATCCTGATCGGCATTGCTACGGTGATTCTGATCTCCTCGGCCATCAACGGGCTCAATAGCAACATCGACCGTTGGGTGAGCACCCTGGGCACCAACTCATTGTGGATCTTCCAGTTTGAACCGTTCGGCCACCGGCCCACGACCGAGGAGTTGAACCGCAAAAAGCTCACCTACGACGACGGCGTGGCGATGCGCGCGTTGCCGCATGTGTTGGCGGTCGATCCCGAGTTGACCTATCAGAATTGGCAGACCGGCCTGGGCAGTGTGTCGTTGAAGCACGGCACGCACAAAATCGAGAACACCATTCTCAGCGGTTCCACCACGCAGGTGACCGAGGTGCAGGACCTGGCGATGCTCGAGGGCCGCATATGGACCGAATCGGAGGAGGAGCACCGCGAGAATGTGACGGTTCTGGGTCACGATGCCGCGGCCGATCTTTTTCCCGGTGAGGATCCGATCGGTAAGGACGTGGAATGCGAGGGCGACGTTTTCACCGTCATCGGCGTGCTCGATCTGCAGCCTCAGCCCTTTGGCAGCGGGCGCAACACGCAGGATAATCAGGCATATTTCCCGCTGGAGACTTTTCGCAAAATTCATCCGGAGATTACCGATTTCTGGCTGGTGGTGAAGTACGACAACCCCCAGAATAAAC
>CAVXOO010000375.1:0-8903 GCA_963762945.1 uncultured Acidobacteriaceae bacterium
GGAAGCGGGCGACGGCTTTCAGGCCGTCGGCGCGGCTGCCATAGGGCTCGAGCGCGGCGAAGGCCTCGTCAATGAGTTGCGCAGCGTCGCGCCGGCTCTGCTCGATGCCGTAGACGGCCGGCCAAGTGGCCTTCTCCGTGGCCTGATCCTTGCCCGCGGTCTTGCCCAATTGCGCCGAGTCCACGGTTACGTCGAGCACGTCATCGACAATCTGAAAGGCGAGACCAGCCTTGCGGCCGAAGCGATCGAGACGTGCAACGTCCTCGGCCGTCGCGCCCGCATAGACGCCGCCCGAAACCACGCTGACGCGGATGAGCGCGCCGGTCTTGGCGCGATGGATGGAGTCGACTAGCTCGGGTGTGGGCTTCAGGTGTTCGCTTTCGATGTCGAGCACCTGGCCGCCGATCATGCCTTCCACCGTGCCCACGGCGTTGGCGATGAGGCCGACAATCTGGACCGTCGCGGCGGGCGGGCAGTCGAGCCCGGCGAGCACTTCAAAGGCGCGCGTTTGCAAGGCGTCCCCGGCCAGTATGGCGATGGCTTCGCCAAAGGCCTTGTGGCAGGTGGGCTTGCCGCGGCGCAGGTCGTCGTTGTCGAGGGCGGGCAGGTCGTCGTGGATGAGCGAATAGGTGTGCAGCATTTCCAAGGCCGCGCCCAGGCGGGCAATTCCTGGAGGTAAGACGCCGGCAATGGTGACGCCGGCCTGCATTGCCAGCACCGGCCGCAAGCGTTTGCCGCCTGCGAACACAGAATGGCGCATGGCGCCGTGGATCGAGACGGGAACTGTGCTCGCTGCCGGAATCAGCGACTCCAGCGCGCGGTCGGCCAGGTCAGCGCCCTCTTGGATCAGCGATTTTACGTCTGCAGGCATCCTGTTCTTATGTTAGACGAATGCGGCTGCGCCTTATCTCAAAAAACGCGAGTGCTGTGAGCATGAGCACACTGAGGGCGCTCACCCAGCGGCCGGCCAGAACGTCCGGCGAGCGAGTCCAATCGATGGTCAGGTCGATGGGGCCCTGCGCGACAGGAACAACAATGAGGCCGTCGTCGCGCACGGGCAGCGCCGTCAACGGTTGGCCGTTCAAGCGAATGCGCCATGCAGGATAGCTCAAGAGGCGCAGCACCAGGTAGCCCGCTTGACCGGTTGAGGCGCGTAGTTCGCGATGCTCGGGGTTACTTTCGAGACCGTTCACGAAATGGAAAACCGCCAGGCAACTGCCTTGATCGCGGTTCCACATGGGATTGTGGGCGGGATCGCGGAGATCGGGCTTGCCCAGTGCGATTGTGGGATCGCTGACGAGACAGGCATCGGGAAGGCCGATGGCAATGCTTGAGTCGTCGCCGCCGGGAGGCTCGTACTCGTACATTCCCTCGAAGCCTGCACCGGCCCTGTAGTCGCTAAGAACCGAAGCAACGGTATCTCCGCTGTCGCAGACCTGGAAGAAATTCCGCGATGTATATGCCGTCGCGGCCAGAAACGCCGCGGAGCAGGCGATGAGCACCGTCCAGCGTACGCGACGGCTGGCGGGCCAGATGGAGGCGGCAAAAAAGATCGCCATCGGCGCTTCCACCGCCTCAAGCCAGCGCCAGGGATATTGCAGGAAATGCATTTCGGGCAGCAGATGCCAGAGCGGCCGCGAGACGGGAAACATAAAGAAGAAGACCGCGACCGGAATGGCGGCCAGCGGAATCCACCAGAAACGGGTGACGCCGGATTTGCCGATGGGCAATGTACCGCGGAGCCAAGCGATCGCGATCGAGGCCGCGGCTACGGCGATCATCGAGACGGCGATCCACGATACCTGCCCTAGAATTTCATCGTGCAGCGCGAGCAGCGAGTTGGCATGGTGCGCGAAGAGCCAGTTGTTCTCGAAGTTGTAGCTGGGATCGTCAGTGGCTTGCTTGATGTCGACCCAATTGCGCTCGAACGCCGCCGGCAGCCAATAGATAGCGGCCAGGCCGAGGCCGAGCGCAGCCGCGACGGCGGCGCGCAGCAGCGGGGCCACGGATTTGCGGACCACCGCCCAGAGAAGCGCAACGCCGGCCATGAGATAGCCGGCCATCACGCCCAAAGGTAGATTCGAGAGCCACGCGCCGGCGAGTGCGAGAGCAAGAAATGTGGTTGAGCCGTCGAAGGCGCGACGGAGCAATGGCGCGGAAGAACGCCGATCGCGCATCGCGAATAACACGATGAGTGGAAGCCAGAATCCGCCGGCGAATTCTGGAAATGCCGAGCGCTCGTAAGCGGTGAAGAGCGCGAACCCGGAGAAGATCGCGGCGCATCCGGCGAGCGTGGCGGGCAGATCGTCGAGAGCCTCAAGAGCCAGTGCACGCGTGGCCAGACCGGTTGCGGCCAGCGTAAGAAATGTGAGCACGATGGGCGCGAGCTTCCATCCGAAGACGAGCGAGAGCACCGCACCCAGCATCCACGTCAGCGGCGGATAAAAAACGAAGCGCGGCTCACCGGCGCCGTAGTTGGGGCTGGACGCCCAGTGCGGATAGGGTATGCCATGCCTCCACGCGTTCACGCAATCGAGCCATGAGACGAGATGCACGTTGAAGTCGTGGCCGCAGGAGTTGCCGCGGATGAGTTGCGGAACGATGGCGACGAAGGCGGCGAGAAAAATGATCAAGGGGCCTGCATGGTAGCGCAGGCGCGACAGGTTTCCGGTCCTTGTCCCCTCGTTCCTTGCCGGTGCCCCTGACGGACGATTTTTGCTCGCTGAGGAAGCTTGCCGGCTCGTTCCCTTGTTCCCTTGTTCCCTTGTTCCCTGCTTCTTCATGGCAGCAGCCGCAACGTGTGGTGCGTTTGAGCGGCGACCGCGGCCGGAGTGAATGGCAGCGCGAACGTGGTTCCGTTGTACCAATCGTTCCACTGGTCGCGGAAGTATGAACTGTACGGGTTGCTGCTCTCGCCCATCACGACGTTTTCCGTCGCGCCGTCGATGTTGCTCCAGTCCATTGTGAAGCGCTGCGAGGGGCCGAGAGTGCGGCCGACCTGCTTCACCGTAGTGCCGTCGCCGCTTTGCGGCTGGGGCCCGGTTCCGGCGACGCGGCTCAGGAACGGCAGAAACGCGGCCAGCGGATGCTCGACATCGACGACGTGCCAGCTTCCGTAAGTCCAATGGTCCAGATTGCCGGGGGCGTTGCCGCTCCGCATGCCTTTACGCACGGCCGCGGTGAGCAATGCGTCCCAGTTTTTGTATTCCTTCGGAAGCCACTCGGGCTTGGCGTGCATCACGATCTCTTCCAAAGCAAACGCCGACTCGCCCCAATGATAATCGGTGGCTACTTTGCCCAACTTCGGTTCGAGAATCATGGGCCAGAGCACGGCCCGGGTTTGAGTGATGACAGAAGCGGCCACGGAGTCGGTCGTGAGGCGGCCATCCCAACTGCGCATCAGGTCCGCGGCCCGGCGCAACTCCGGGTCGCCGTTGCCCTCGGGTCCGGGCGTGTGATCGATGGCGTAGGCAAAGCGATGGCCCATCTCCTGATCGACCTCGCTGTAGATGTCGGTTTGCGTGGCGAGCATGTCGGCGGGCGTGAGCTGGTCGCGGCCGTCGAGCGATTTGTAGATGCGCTCGATGCGGTAGGGATCGGCCCAATCGTCGGTGATCGGGAACGGGGATTTGTCTGTCGTGACGCGCGAGTTGGCCGTAGCCAGAAAGCCCGAGGGCGGATCGAAGGCGTTCGGCATTTGGTCGAACGGGATGTAGGTCGGATGAACGCTGTCACAGGCTATGCAGCCCAATTCAGCGCCCGGATCGTTTGTATCGTGCGGCAAAGGCACATCGAATAAGCCGGCTCCGCCTCTGCGGATCGGCACTTTGCCGATGGCATGGTAGGTGACGTGGCCCTGGTCGTCGGAGTAGACGAGGTTCTGCGTGGGCCAGCACCAGGTGGCCAGCGCTGCCGAGAACTCCGTCCAATTCGACGCGGTATTCATCTCGTAAAGCGGCAGCGCATTGAGCGATGGATCGTAGAGCGTCCACTTGAGAGAGAGCGAAGGATCGCCGGCGGCGAGAAGCGGATTGAGCAGCGGGCCGTGCGCGGTGGATTCAACGTCGACGACGACATCGCGGCCGCCGCGCACGTGAATCACCTCGCGATCGACGGCGAGCGGATGCCACGCGGCGTCAAGTCCTTCGTAGTTTCCCTTGCCGTCGAGCTTTTCCGTGTAGAGGTCCTGCACGTCGGCATAGAGCGCGGTGTAGCCCCAGGCCAGATGCTCGTTGTGCCCGGCGACGATCATCGGCAGACCTGGCAGCGTGACGCCGGCTGCGTGGAATCCGGGCGCACGCAAATCAGCGATGTACCAGGTGTCGGGCTCGCGCAGAGTTAAATGCATATCGTTCGAGAGCAGCGGCTTGCCGCTTGCGGTGTGCGAGCCGGCGACGACCCAGTTATTAGAACCGAAGGCGCAGCCCTCGCAATCGCTTTGGCCCAGCAGCGCCATTTCCGCCGGATCCTCTGGCGCGCCCCATGCGACATTCGCAGCGAATGAGGATGAGACGCTACTGGGCGCGATGCGAGTCTCGGTATTTTCGTCGTCATCATCGTCATCATCGCCGTTCTTCTTCGATGGCGCGGGCAGCGGCAGCGGGGCGCTGAGATCGACCGCGATGCCGGTGGGCGGATGATCGCGCCAGGAACCAATCGGATAGAGATCGGCGATGAGTTGCGGATTGTTGTTGAGTTTGGCCTCGACGTGGGCGCGCGTCAGCTTGGTCGTCAGGCGCAAGTCGAGGGTTTCGACCATCATCAGGCCTACGCTGACGGAGTCCACGCCGGTCCAGGGCTCGGGGCGGTAGCCGAGCAGACGGAATTCGGGAGGAAGCGTGTTGCTTTTTTCTGACTGCGCGATGTAGAGATTCACGCCGCGGGCGTAGTCGTCGAGAACGGTGCGCTCGGCGGGCGGCAAATGGTCGTACACGCGCTGGGCGGTGAGGCGAATTTGCAGCACGCGTTGCGTCTTGTCGTTTTTGATCATGCCCGGGCCCAGAATCTCACCCAGATTGCCGTTGGCGGCGCGGCGGGATGCGTCCATCTGCCAAAGGCGATCCTGCGCGGTAACGTAACCCTGCGCCACGAAGAGATCGGCCTGCGTGGCGGCTTCAATGTGGGGAACGCCGTGGGCGTCGCGGCGGACCGTCACGGGCGCTGAGAGGCCGGCAAGTTGAACGTCGCCATCAAGCTGTGGCAAAGCGGCTTGGGCAACGGAACGCAGCCAGAGAGCGCCGGCTCCGGCCGCGACGATAAGCAACAGAAGCAGGCCGCCGGCAAGACGGAGCAGAATCCGCGGCCATCGGAGCATGCGACGCTTCCGTGCGGCCCGCGGGGCAGGTTTAGTGGATGAGGAGGAGTCGGACATTGGCCAGATTCAGGATACTCTGGCCAATCGGCGGATGAAGGGCGGGTCTATTGCGCCTGCGTGAATCGTGTGCCTCTGCGGCTTCCGTCAAAATCGGGCGGAAGCCGCCATTGGCGCGGCTTGCCGCCCTGAGGCCCGCGCACGCTCACAACCCGCTCGCGGCACCGGCCGCTGGCGCCGGGAGACGGGCCGCGGAGAGGATCTTCACAATCTGCTCGGCCATGGGACCGGAGGCAACCACTCCGTCGAAGGCCGTGACTCTGCCCGAGGCGAGAACGACGCCTGTCTTCTTGTCCGTGAGGACGTAGGTGTGGATATGCGTGAAGATCAACCGGTCGATCTGGAGTTCGAGATCGGCCTGATGCGGCGACTCGACGATGTTCAGGCCAAGCCTTTCCCAGTTTTTTTGTTTCAAGAGGGCGCGATCCATCGTGCTCGCGGTCAGAAAATCCGTATTCGAGTTGACGCAGATGGTCCGGGCGTTTTTGAGGGATCTGATTGTGGCCCGTGACGGCGCTCGGCTGCGGCAGATCGGCCGCCTGCTGCTCGGCCGCGGCATGTTTTGCAGTGGTAGAGGGCGAGACGGATGGTTGGGACTGCTGTGCTGCCAGCAGCGGGCAAAGGCTGAGGACGAGGGCGGCTTGAATCATTTGACGGTTCATTGGAACTCCTTGTGGTCTACAAGGACGAGGTTAGGACGATGATTTGCCGGAGTGGGAGGCGAATAGGACACTTTCCGAAGTGTCACAGTGCCGAATGGTAAGTCGGGGCGGCGGGTTTTGCTGTCGCGTCGGCTTCGACGGCGCGAAGTTGCGCGATCGAAGCCTCGTCGAGAAGGTGGAAGGCGATGGGGAAGCATTTCTTCGGCAATTGCTGCGCCGTCACAATATCGCAGATGACGGCTGCGGTCGATTCCAGGCCGCGTTTCCATCCGGGCCGCGTGGCATCGCGCACCAGAAGATTTTCCGGCTTGAGGCCGGCGGCCACGATCATGGTGCGCCCGATGCGCTGGAACTCGCCCCAACGCGAGGCGATGCCGATGAGATCGGCGGCGTGCTCCGGAAGATAGCGCTGCAGATTGGCCTGCAACGCGGAGGCCACGGGATTCACCTGGAAGACGGTGAGCATGGTTCCTGCGGGCAGCAGCTTGCGTACCATGGCGGCCTTGCTTGGCAGCGTCGCTGGGATGGATCGCTCGAGGACGCTCATCTTGCCGCATTCTTCGGGCGTGCAACTGGCCACGGGCAGCGCGAGGCTCGATTCCATTTCGACGGTGACAATTTGGCGCAGCTCGGGGTCGGGTTCAATCACCAGCCAGCGCGCCAGCGGCTCAAGCGAGAGCCAGCGGCGCAAGCGCGCCCGCAGCAATGAGTCTGACGCGCCGATCTTGCGTGCTTTCGCAGTTAACTCGCCGATGAGCTGATCGATCGCCATCTCCGGCGTGAGATGAATAGCGGGGCGAGTGTTGGCCACAAAGACGCCGCTGCCGTGGCGGAACTCGAGCCACCCGTCGCGCTCGAGCTCGCGAAAACAGGCGCTGGCAGTGTTGGGATGGATGCCGAAGCGGCGCGCCAACTCGCGCGTACTGGGAAGCTTTTGGCCGGGAAGAATCTCGCGCGTGAGAATGCCGAGGACAACCTGGGTGTTCAACTGCTCGCGTAGGGATATCTCGGCGCTGCGATTGAGCCAAAGGCGCATCTTACAGTTCACAGTCCGTAGTTCACTGTCCTGAGTTTACGCGGCATTGGGCGCGGTGCGGGCGCTCCACCTGCCGTAGACCAGGACCAGGGCCAGCAGAAACAGAATTGCGCCCAGCACCAGCAGACTGCCTTCCGGGCCGACGTCGCCGCCGCTCCACAGGGGATTGCCCGCCGGAGTGCTTGTCAGATAGCTGCCGTGCGGGGTAAGTCCGCTGTCGGCGGTGCCATAGAAAAATGTTTCGGCCCAGTCCCAGGCCACATGGCAGCCGATGGCCCACCAGGCCGAGCCGGTGATGCGAATGCTCACACAAAAGACGAAGCCGATGAAGGCTGCGGCAAAGATGCCGATCCAGGCTTCGCCCGGATTGCCGACGTGCACAAAGCCAAACATGGTGGACGTAACCCATGCCGCGCACCAGAACCCACTGCGTGGGGCAGCTCCTTGGTTGAGCATGAGGCAAGGGAAAAATCCCAGCAAAGCAGCGAGATAGACGCCCGATGAGGCTGTTCCCCCAACGAAGATTACCTGATAGGCGCAAGCGATTGCCAGCATGCCCGACGCCCACCAGAAGTTGATGCCGCGTGTGAGGGTAAAGAGCAGGTAGCAGCGGAACAGCCCTTCCTCGACACAACCCACCACGAGAAAAACACAGCCCCACAACAGGGCAAAGCGGAAGACTGCCGAGCCGGAGAGTGTAACCGCGCCGAAGTGCAGCCATCCACCCGCTGCGAGCGCCCCGACCAGCGTAGAAAGCGCGAGAAAGCCGGCTACAAGGCCGAAGAAGAAATGCTGCGACCGCCGTGGCCCAGTGAGGTTGTACGCGAGAATGCGCCGGCCCTCGATGAGGCCCACCAGCGCAACTGAGACGAGCAGCGTGAGCAGGCCTCCCACTTCGGAGAAGAACGCGCTCCGAGGCGAAAACTGATCTGTCTTGCTCATTAGATGGAAATGGAACAGCGCCGCGTCGATGCCAATGTTGAGCGGGACAAAGATCAGGAAGAAAACAAGCATCGACCAGCCGGCGCGCAAGCCCTGGCCACCGATAAATATCCAGCGGAGGCCCCGGTAGGGTACCTCAGGGAGAGCAGGGCCTGCGGGTGGGGCATCGGCCACCGCGGGCGATGGGGTTAGAAGTGGTTCTGAATTCGTTGTGGTGGGCACTGGCGGCGGTGCTATCTTTTCCGGCTCCAAAGAATCTCCTTCATCACAGGGATCTCGAATGCTGCGATTGCCTGAAGGACTTATATTCGCATTCTACGCAGGCCGTGGCCGATTGGTTCTAAGGAAATGGAATTGGATTTGTGGCTCGTGATTCTTGCTTCGTGAGTAGCGAAATGCATTGAACGCCTCGAGCACCGTTCAGGTCATTCGAATCACGAGTCACGAGTCACAAACCACGAGCCCAGAACCACGAATCAGGGTCTCACTTCTGTCTTTCACTGGGCTGGTTAGATACTTCGAGGTAGTTCTTTACGCTGAAGACGCCTGGAACCGCGTTGGCGCGGATGAAGGCGGTATCCTTGTCGGCCTCCGAGTCCACTTCGCCGTAGAGCGCCACATTTCCGTTTTGAACGGCGATGCGAATGGGCTTGCCGGGGTCGATGGCGTACTTGTTGAGCGATGGATAGCCGTAGACCGCGCGCGCCACCTGCATCCGGATTTGGTCGTCCTGAAGCGAAGCCGGATCCACGGTGATCTCGTCAATCACGTCTTTGACGCCGGGCGTGGTAGATACCACGGCAAGCGCAGAGTCGCGGCTTGGGTAATCGAGCGCGGAACCGCCCAGCGTGACGACACCATCCTTCACCTTAAGCGTAATAGCGTCGAAGAC
>CAVXOO010000376.1:0-9187 GCA_963762945.1 uncultured Acidobacteriaceae bacterium
ACTCTTTTTTCGCTTCAGCAGCGGCATCCGGGCTCGGGTTCGGCACTGAAAGCAAAGCGCGCCCCAGCCGGAAGTGAATCCCGGGCAAACTCGGATTTTGTTTCAGGATTCCGCGATATTCCTTCTCCGCCTCCTCCCACTTTCCTTGCGATTCGAAAGATTCGGCCAGTAATTCGTGCGCCTGATACGAGGATGGAGCCGTGCGCGCGAGTTCCTGTGATGCCGAGGAAGAAAGATCTGAATAAGCATGGATGGACTCATACAGAGCATCCGGATCTTGCGGAAATTCTCTCGCCAGCAGGTGAAGAAATTCCAGGGCGGCATCCGGCTGATGCAGCGTCATGGCGCAACGCACACCGTCCAGTCCAATCTTGCGCCTCAGTTCTTTATCTTCTACTTTGATGCTTTTCTTGAGCGCGGGCAAAGCCTCCACGCAATGGCCGCTTTCGGCCAGGGCCGAGGCATTTCGCGCAACTGTAGAAGGAGTGGACGGCGCTTTGCCGGCAGACTGCCCCGCGGCGCTCCCGCCCGCGATCACCACCGAGAGAACACTAACCAGGAATGGAAACCGGAACATATAAACGCGATCATAAATGAAAATGGCAGGACGCCAAAGCGGCGCCCTGCCATGATTGTCGCATTTCGTCAGAAGTAAAACTTCAACGCAAATTGCATCTCTCGCGCATCTTGCGTCGCCGTAGTCACCCCGAAGGTTGAAGTCCCCACACTATCGTTGGGCACGGCAAAGTTCGGATGGTTGAACGCATTCAGGAAGTCCGCCCGGCTCAACCGCGATCGCGCGGTCGATGTTGCAGGCGCGCATCAGGATGTGAATTCCGCGTTCCACGAGCTTTGAGTTCTGCATGTGTACGTTGACCATCAGGTTTTCGTACACGTAGCCCAAGCGCGCCATGACACCGGTCGTGATCATGTTCAGGATCATCTTCTGGGCGCTGCCGGCCTTCATGCGTGTGGAACCGGAGATCACCTCAGGACCGACTTCGGCGACGACGACGATGTCAGACGCTTCGGCGAGAGGCGTCCCTTGATTGCAGGTGACGGCTGCGGTATGCGCTCCACGGGCACGGGCATATGCCACCGCGGCGACTACATAGGGCGTGCGGCCGGAAGCGGAAACGCCGACGACCACATCCTTGCGAGTAGGACGACGCCGCGCAATATCGCGTTGGCCCAGCTCTTCGGAGTCTTCATTGACCTCGACCGCGGAGGCCAGAGCCTTGGGTCCGCCGGCCATGATGTACTGCACCTGGCCCGGAGCGGTGGAGTAGGTGGGCGGGCATTCGGAGGCGTCCAATGCCGCAATCCGCCCGCTTGAGCCTGCGCCCACATAAATCAAGCGTCCGCCTTCACGCAGGCTGCGCGCCACCTGGTCGATTACTGCTGCAATTTCAGGGAGGGCTTTCTTGACCGCCGCTGTGACCTTGGCATCTTCGTGGTTGATGATGCGCGCGATCTCGAGTGCGGATTTCGTGTCGAGGCCCTGGGAGGCTTCGTTCTGGCTTTCCGTCGTCAGTTCTTGAAGCAGTGCGGTCTGGTCGTTATTGGTATCTTTTGTCCGGGAGCCAGCCGTCTCCTGCATCGTGGTGCTGGGTAGCATCGCGTCAGTCCCCAGTTTTGATTGTATCTATAAAAGCGCGCAACCCAATAAATTTGTTCTGCCGAACCTGGATTTGTAACCCCAAGAGAGATCCTAAAGGGCTTCGCGCACGGCGTCATGAAAGCGCGGTCTGACCTCGCGGATCAACCGGTTATGCCGATCCGGCCAAGTGCGGTTCGTGAGCAGCACAACTGCTATGGCCGCATCCAGGTCTATCCACAGCGAGCAGCCGCTGTAAGCAAGGTGCCCGATGGAGTGCCGCGAGAAATATTTGCCGGAAGACGAAGGCTCCGAGGGCGTGTCCCATCCAAGTGCCCACGAATTACCTTCAGGAGGTTGCCGCTGGGAGAAGTCTTTCAAAACGGACGCGTCGAACAACGAAACCCCTGCGTCGGAGCGACTCGGCCTTGCGCTGCGAAGAATTGCGGCGGAAAAACGCAGGAGGTCGGGGATGTTCGAGAAAAGTCCGGCGTGACCTGCGACGCCGTTCAGGACCCATGCGTTTTCGTCCTGCACTTCACCCTGAATGCGGCGATGGCGGAAGGTTGCGTCCTCTTCAGTGGGAGGGATTGCGGATCGCGTTGCCGGCGAGGGACAGAACCCGGTGGTCGTCATGCCCAGCGGTTGAAAGACTTCTTGATTGGTCCAAGAGGCGAGGTCAGTTCCGACCAGGACCTCAAGCGCCTTGCCGAGGAGAATAAAGCCGGGATCGGAGTACTCGGCGCGCGCACCCGGAGCAGCCTGAATCGGCAGCTCAAGGCAAGCGCCGAGTAGCGCGGCGGGCGTGGAGGCGGTGCGAAAGAGTTCCACGTAACCGGGCAGCCCGGAGTTGTGGGCAAGAAGATTCTGCACGGTTACGATGCGGGCCAAGTCATCGGCCGTGCGCCCCGCAACAAACTCCGGCAGAAGCTCGTACAGGGGCGTATTGATGTCGAGTTGTTTCCGCTGGACGAGGAGCATGGCCGCGGCCGTGGTGGCGACAACCTTGGTCAGGCTTGCGACATCGTAGACGGTTTCCAGAGCGACAGCCGGCGCGTCTTCTTCATAGGTGAATCGGCCCAGCGCTCCCTGGAGGACGGCCTCATCCCCAGCCAAAACGCCGAATGCGCAACCGGGAAAGGCCCGGGCAGCAATGGCTTGCTCCAGAATCCCGAGCGCAGCGGCAAACCGGTTGGAACTGCCGCACGTAGGCTCAGCGGATGGATGGTCTTTGGATGGCATCGCTCTCTCGTAGGGTAACGCGCGCGGCTCTACCAGAGTGAGCTCATCTCACTTTTCATCGTCATAACGGGAATTTCGGGCTATCCTTGTCTGCGGGAGCGCCGTCTATTCGGTTGGAGGTTGGTATGGCTCGATTGTGCGCGTTGTTGCGTGCAGCAACTCTGGCGGGCTTGATCGTTGCCGCAGCCGGCATGGGCATCGCCCAAACTGCGAGCCAGCCCGGCACGGCGTCCTCGCCCGCGGCTGAATCCACAGTTTCACCTGCCGCGAATCCCACCCCACAAGTCATGGCGCCCGAAACTCCTGCCCCTAGCCCATCTTCAGAACCGCCTGCTTCGCCAACCAAGGCCTACACAGTGCCTGCGGGGACGAAGATATTGCTTGTATTGCGAAGCGCTATCGACACCAGGAGCGCCAAAGCGGGTGACGGCGTGTACCTTAGCTCGATCTTTCCCGTGGTGGTGGGCAATCGCGTGATGATTCCGACTGGGGTCTACGTGCAGGGTGTGATTGACAGGGTGCAGCGCGGCGGCCGGATCAAGGGCAAAGCGCAGCTCGACATGCATTTCACATCCATCATCTTTCCCAACGGCTCGGTGGTCGAGATTCCAGGAGTCGTTGACAGCCTGCCGGGCGCAAAGAACCAGACCGTGAACAGCAATGGCGAGGGAACGATCCAGCAAAACGGCGATAAAGGCCGCAATGCCGGGCAGACGGCGGAAATCGCTCTCCCAACCGGCGCGGGAGTGGGCACCATCGGTGGAGGCTCGACAGGGCACCCCATTGAAGGCGGACTTGCCGGTTTGGGCGCAGGTTTGGCCACCGTCGGGGTGGTTTCGCTTTTCACACGCAATGCCGATGTCGATATCCCCACCGGGACGCAGGTGGAGATGGTGCTGCAGCGGCCGCTCGAACTCGTGGATGCGAATCTCGGCGGGGCAGGGCAGCCCGGAGCCGCGCCCAACCTGGTGCCCGCCGCCGATCAGCCCAAGCCTATTACGTCGCATCATCCTAGAATCATGTGCCCGCCGGGAAGCCTCGGCTGCGAGTAATCTAGGTAGAGATGCTTACCAGTCCCAACGATCCCACGGTCTCCGATTCCCAAGTGAACTCCCAGTCAATCGCCCCCATCGAGCCCTCGAATTCTGCGCCTGCGGGGCTGCGCAAATCCTCTGGCCTTGTGCTTTGGTTGCGCGACCTGCTCATTGCCTCTGCCGCCTCAATCATCATGGTTCTGTTCCTCTACCAGCCGGTCCGTGTGGAAGGCACCAGCATGCTGCCTCGTCTGGAAAACAGTGACCGCCTCTTCATTAACAAATTCGTTTATCACTTCACGGCCATCGAACGCGGCGATGTGGTGGTCTTCCACTACCCGCGCGATCCGGAGAAGAGCTACATCAAGCGCGTAATTGCGTTGCCCGGCGACACGATTCGCATCGATCATGGCCGGGTCTACGTAAACGGCAGCCTGGTACACGAGCCATACGTTCCACCGCAGTATCGCGACAATCAGCCAATGGCGGAGACGGTGATCCCAGCGGATGACTACTTCATGATGGGCGACCATCGATTGGTTTCGCAGGATAGCCGGTATTTTGGCCCGGTCGATCGCTCCCTGATTTACGGGAAGGCCGTTTTCGTCTACTGGCCGGCTCGCGATGTGGGCGTCGTTCACTAACTGATTCGCCCCGTGGAAAACCCGGCTTAAATCCCGCCGCTCAAACCTGCTAAAATCGATTGAATCCACTCCTCGGAGAGGCGATGCAGGCGATCCTAGCGCTCGAAGACGGGCGCATCTTCCGCGGGCAAGGCTATGGACACCCAGGCGAAAGCCGGGGCGAAGTGGTTTTTAATACTTCCCTAACCGGTTACCAGGAAATAGCGACCGATCCCTCCTATGCGGGACAGATCGTCGTCCTGACCAACCCACAGATCGGCAACTACGGCACCAATCGCGCCGATAACGAGGCGTCGCGGCCCTATATCGAGGGCCTCATCGTGCGCGAGTTCTCGGCGATCAGCTCCAACTGGCGCTCCGAGCAGGTGACCGACGAGTACATGGAGCGTTACTCCGTTCCGGTGCTGGCCGAGATCGACACGCGGGCCCTGGTGCGGCACCTGCGCACCAAGGGTGTGATGCGCGGGGTGATTTCGACCGCCGAGAGCGACGCCGATGCCCTCATCCAAAAGGCCAGAAGCATCCGCAAGATGGATGGCACCGACCTGGCGCGCGTGGTCTCGACCAAGACGAGCTACGAGTTTGACGCCTCCGATCCACGCAGCCAGATGGGAGATTCGCTGCTGGCCGAAGGGTTTATCCACAAGGCAGAGGCGCAGCCAAAAACACTGAATGTGGTAGCTTACGACTTCGGCATTAAGCAGAACATTCTGCGCATGTTAGCGCGTGAAGGCTGCCGCGTGACCGTGGTTCCGGCCGAGACCACTGCCGACGACGTGCTGGCGCTCAAGCCCGACGGCGTCTTTCTCTCGAACGGTCCCGGCGACCCCGAGCCGGTGGATTATGCGGTGCGCGCCATACAGCAGATGATGGGCCGCGTGCCGATCTTCGGAATCTGCCTGGGTCATCAGCTCACTGGAATTGCGCTCGGCGGCCGCACCTACAAGCTCAAGTTCGGCCATCACGGCGGCAACCATCCGGTGCGCAACAACTCGACCGGCAAGGTGGAGATCACGGCGCACAACCACAACTTTGCCGTCGATCCCGACTCGATCAACGCCAACGATGTGGAATTGACGCACGTGGACCTGAACGATCAGACCCTCGAAGGCCTGCGCCACAAGACGCTGCCGCTCTTCAGCGTGCAATACCACCCCGAAGCCGCCCCCGGCCCGCACGATTCGCACTATCTGTTCCGCGACTTTCGCAAGATGATGGAGGAGTGGAAGGGATGACGGTCGCAATGCAAGAGTGGATAGGCATCTCAAACCAGCGGGGCTTTTGGCTCCGCTGTTTTTTGGGCAGCGCGATTGCGGCGGTTATTGCAAACACTTCTTTTGTGGCTTCGGCACAGGTTGATTGCGTGTATCCCGGCCGTGTTGCCGTTTCGCGCGTTCAAGGGCAGGTCTTCGACCCGTTTGGTGCTGTTGTGCCCGGCGTTGTCATCACACTGGTCAACGCGCAAGGCTTGACGCTAAAGACAACAACGGACGCCCAGGGACGCTTTCACGTTGCTGCTTCACCAGGCAAGTATTTTTTTAAGGCCGTTTTCCCAATGTTTCAGACTAGCCAAACCGAGTTGAGTGTCGGGGAAGATTTAGTCGGGCCAGTTCACTCAAACAATCTCTATGTGATCATGGGGCTGAGCGGCTCGTATTGCGCATGGGTAACAACAAGCCCGGAAGAATTTCAGCAAATCATCGGTAGTAACAAAAAGAGATCTGAGGAATCGACTCAACGAAATGCCACGCAGAAATGACATTCAGAAAATCCTCGTGATCGGCTCTGGGCCGATCATCATCGGCCAGTCGGCGGAGTTCGATTACTCGGGCACGCAGGCCTGCAAGGCCCTCAAGCAGGAGGGCTACGAGGTGGTGCTGGTCAATTCGAACCCGGCCACCATCATGACCGATCCCGAGCTGGCCGATCGCACCTACATCGAGCCGCTGACCCACGAGTACGTGGAAGAGATCATCCGCATTGAAGCGGAGATGCTGACGTCGAAGCCCGGCGCGGGCATATTTGCTCTTCTACCTACTGTCGGCGGACAAACAGCTTTGAACCTTGCCGTCGATCTTGCCGACACCGGGGTCTTGGAGCGTTACAACGTCGAGCTGATCGGCGCCAAGCTTGCGGCCATCAAAAAGGCCGAAGACCGCTTACTCTTCAAAGATGCGATGATCCGCATCGGCCTGGACCTGCCGAAATCTGCGCTCGTGAATAATCTGCGCGACGGCCTCGACTTCTCGGCAAAGCTTGGCTTTCCAGTGCTCATCCGGCCCAGCTTCACGCTCGGCGGCACGGGCGGCGGCATCGCCTACAACCGCGAAGAGCTGATGGAGATTCTCTCTCGCGGCCTCGACCTCTCGCCGGTACACGAGTGCCTGCTTGAGGAAAGTGTCCTCGGCTGGAAAGAGTTCGAACTTGAGGTGATGCGCGACCTCTCGGACAACGTCATCATCATTTGCTCGATTGAGAACTTCGATCCCATGGGCGTGCACACCGGCGACTCCATCACCGTAGCGCCGGCACAAACCCTCACCGACCGCGAGTACCAGAGGATGCGCGACGCGGCCATCGCCTGCATCCGCGAGATCGGCGTGGAGACCGGCGGCTCGAATGTGCAGTTTGCCGTGAACCCCGTTGACGGGCGCATGACGATCATCGAGATGAATCCGCGCGTCTCGCGCTCTTCGGCGCTGGCCTCGAAGGCCACCGGATTTCCAATTGCGAAGATTGCCGCCAAGCTCGCCGTGGGCTACACGCTCGACGAGATCCCCAACGACATTACGCGCAAGACCCCGGCCTGCTTCGAGCCCACCATCGATTACGTCGTAGTCAAAATTCCCAAATGGCAGTTCGAGAAATTTCCCGGCGCTGATGACACGCTCGGTCCGCAGATGAAATCGGTGGGCGAAGTGATGGCCATTGGGCGCACTTTCAAAGAAGCTCTGATGAAGGCGTGGCGCTCGCTCGAAACCGGCAAGAAAACCGGTGCCGAGGTGCTGGAGCCGCGCCGCCTGACGCAGATGCTGGTCACACCGAAGCCCGAGCGGTTGGGCTACATTCGCTACGCGTTCGAGCGCGGCATGAGCGTTCGGGAAGTCGCGCGCTTCACCAAGATGGACCCGTGGTTCCTGCATCAGCTGCGCGAAATTACACAGGCTCAAGCAGCTATCGCACACACTGCTCCAAAAGATATGAGCTCGGAGGGCTGGATGAAGCTCAAGCGGCTGGGCTTGAGCGACGAGCGCATTGCCACGGAGTGGAAGCTCGAGGGACACGCCGGCATCCAGCAGGTAAGGGAACTACGCGAGAAGCATGGAATCAGGCCGGTGTTCAAGCTGGTGGATACCTGCGCCGCGGAATTCGAGTCGATGACGCCGTACCTTTACTCGACCTACGAGGAGGAGGACGAGGCGCCGCCGACCAAGACGCCGAAGATTATTATTCTCGGCTCGGGACCCAATCGCATCGGCCAGGGCATTGAGTTCGATTACTGCTGCTGCCACGCGGCCTTCGCGCTCAAGGACGACGGCTACGAGACCATCATGGTTAATTGCAACCCCGAAACCGTCTCCACCGACTACGACACCAGTGACCGGCTCTACTTTGAGCCATTGGTGCTCGAAGACGTGCTGGCGATCTACCACCACGAAGCGCAAGCGGGCGCGCAGATTGGAATGATTGTGCAGTTCGGCGGGCAAACGCCGCTGAATCTGGCGCAACGGCTGCGCGCGGCCGGCGTGCCCATCATCGGCACTTCGCCGGAATCGATCGACCTGGCGGAGGACCGCAAACAGTTTGGCAAGCTGCTTGAAGACTTGAATATTCCGCAGCCGAGCGGCGGCACCGCGACCAGTGTGGAGCAGGCTCTGGCTGTTGCCGAGCGGATCGGTTATCCGGTGCTGGTGCGGCCCAGCTACGTTCTCGGCGGGCGCGCCATGGTGATTGCCTACGACGCCGATGCCGTTACGCGCTACATGCGCCAGGCCGTCGAATACTCGCAGGAACGGCCGGTTCTCGTCGATCATTTCCTCGAGAATGCCGTTGAAGTGGATGTCGACGCGTTGTGCGACTCGGAAGACGTGCAGATTGCGGGCATCATGCAGCACATTGAGGAGGCAGGCATTCACTCCGGCGACTCTTCGTGCGTGTTGCCTGCGGTGGACATCAGGGAGGAGACGCTTGAAACCCTGCGCGCCCACACGCGGAAGCTAGCGCTGTCGCTCAAGGTTGTGGGACTCGTGAATTTGCAGTTCGCCATCCAGCGTGACGAGGAGGGCAACGATCACGTCTATGTGATTGAAGTGAATCCGCGCGCCTCGCGCACCGTGCCTTATGTCTCGAAGGCGACGGGTGTGCCGCTGGCCAAGATTGCAGCGCGGCTGATGACCGGCCGCAAATTGCGCGAGTTGCTGCCCGATGAATTGGCCTCCGGTAAGGACCTTGCAACCGGCGCGCACCACTACGTGAAGTCGCCGGTCTTCCCGTGGTCGAAGTTTGCCGGCGTGGATACGGTTCTTGGGCCGGAGATGAAATCGACGGGCGAAGTGATGGGAGTAGCAAGCAGCTTTGGTGAGGCCTTCGCCAAAGCGCAGCTCTCAGCGGGGCAGATTCTTCCCGCCGGCGGCACGGTTTTCTTTACTGTGAACGATCACGACAAGCCG
>CAVXOO010000377.1:0-5287 GCA_963762945.1 uncultured Acidobacteriaceae bacterium
GTTGGATTTCCTCCGCGTAAGGCCCGCAGGGACCTACGTGGACTGCACGCTGGGCCTGGCCGGACATGCCGAAGGGATTATGCGGCGGCTGGGACCGGAGGGACGGCTGATCGGATTCGATTGGGATCCCGAGGCGCTGGAGTTGGCGAAGGCGCGGTTGTTGAAGGCCGCGGAAGAGATGGGCAGCCAGGCGCCGGGGCTGATGTTCGTTGACGAGGCCTTCGGCCTGATCGAGGAGTTCGTCGGGCCGGCATCGGTAGATGGAATACTGGCCGACTTCGGGGTAAGCAGTTTGCACTTCGACGAGGCGCGCAGAGGATTTAGTTTTCAGGCGGACGGCCCCTTGGACATGCGTATGGATACGCGCCGCGGGCCAACCGCCGAACAAGTGGTGAATGAGATGGACGAGCGCGAGCTTGCGAATCTTATTTACGAATACGGTGAGGAAAGGAGGTCGCGGACAGTCGCCAGAGCAATTGTGCGGGGCCGGCCGATCGCTACTACGGGGCAGCTTGCACGAATCGTAGCATCGGTGGTCCCGCGCATGAAACACATTCACGGAGCGACCCGCACATTTCAAGCACTGCGTATTTTTGTTAACCAGGAATTAGACGAGATCCGGGCGTTATTCGAGGCCGCACCCAAATTGCTTAAGCCCTCAGGACGGCTGGTAGTCATCAGTTTTCATTCGCTTGAAGATCGCATCGCGAAAGACTCGATCCGGGAAGGCGCGCAGAGGGGAATCTGGGAGGTTTTGACCAGAAAGCCCGCGACCGCCGGCGAAGAAGAGATGGATTTGAATCCGCGCTCGCGCAGCGCAAAGCTGAGAGCGGCGGAAAGAACAGGAACCAGGGAATAGGGAGTAGCCAATAGGGAATAGGCGCGGCAACAAGCTGCATTTATTTGAGGTTTTGGGATTCTACTCCCTATTCCCTATTCTCTACTCCCTGTTCTCCGAAGGAGAACTTTCATGGCGGCGATTGCAACAACATATTTCGAGTCGGGCCGCGACTGGAACGCGCGCATTGCCGAGCGCAACGCCGAGTTGATGGCGCAGCAGGCCGCGCGCCGGCGCCGCGTGCGCACGCCGGAGTTCTTCGTTGCCCGGCATCTCGACAACTCGCGACTGGTCAGAGTGTCGGACCCAGCGCGGGTGCGCGAGATGCGCGTGTTCTGCGCCGCAGTTGCCGTGCTGTTCTCGCTGATCATGATTTACGGACTGCAGCACTTCTCCGCGATCGAGGGTAGCTATCGCGTGGAGAGCGAAAAGCAGACGCTCGAGCAGTTGCGCGAAGAGAATCGCCAGCTTCGCCTGACGGAAGCCGAGCTCACGGAGCCGAGGCGCATCGACGAGATAGCGCACCAGCTTGGGCTTGCCGAGCCGCAGCCGGGCCAGGTGGTGTATCCCGACTCGCGTTTCGATTCGGGTGTTCCTGCGCTGGCGCAGAACGCGCCTGCGGCGCAAAAAGCAGCTTCCAGCTTCTAGCTTCCAGCTTTGTCTTGCGAAGCGGGAGAATGCGGGCGCAACCATCGGGTCCTGAGGAGAAGAAGCGAGCCGGACGCAGGCACCATGGAGCTGGGAGCCAGCCTGGTGCGCTGTTGGTCTTGGGGATGATTTTTCAGAGTTGAGAGACAGTTCTTACGCCCCCTGCGGGGGCTAGGGATCGATTTCAAATCCGTTCCCCAGGCTTGCGCCTGGGGCTACCGTCTTTTGCCCGCTTCGCGGGCTTTTTTGCTTGATCCGCGCTTGGCCGTCGAAATGATCGACGGGCCACACCAGGAGCTAGAAGCCGATGTCCGCAGCCGTACCACCCATTCGCGGACGTGCTCCATCTACCAGGGCCGTGCCTCTCAAGCGGTCGCGCTTCTGGATCGTCTGCCTGTTCTTTTTCCTGTGGGCTTCAGCCATCGGGGGGCGGCTCTTCTGGCTGCAAATCGTAGAGCATCGGCAATACCTGGAGCGCGCGGCCAGGCAGCAGCAGCGCACCTTTGAGGTGGCTCCGCGGCGCGGCGTGCTTTACGACCGCAATCTGCGCGAGCTGGCGATGACGATGCTGGCCGACTCCATTTACGCGGACCCTACGGAGATTGGCGACAAGCAGGCTGCCGCGCACACCCTGGCGGCCCTGGTGCACACCGATCCCGAAGATCAGCAGACCACCGAGGATCAGATTGCCGCGCGGCTCAATGCCGGGCACAACTTTGCCTGGATCGCGCGCCGGGTTTCGCCGCAGGCGGCTTCCGCCGTGAAGGCCCTCAACATGAAGGGCATTTATTTTCAGAAAGAGTTCGAGCGTTTCTACCCCGACAACGAGATTGCCGCGCAGGTGCTGGGCTACGTGGGCGTGGACGACAACGGACTGGGGGGCCTGGAACAGAAGTTCGATGGCGATTTGCACGGAAAACCGGGGCTGATGTACATGGCCATGGACGCGCGGCGCAAGGTGCTGGGCTCGACCGAACGCGATCCCGAACCCGGCCGCAACCTGGTGCTCACCGTTAACGAGAATATCCAGTTCATGGCCGAGCGCGCGCTCGACCACGCCATGGAGAAGACGCAGGCGCTCAGCGGCACGGTGGTGGTGGAGGACGTGCACACCGGTCAGATTCTTGCGCTTGCCATTCGGCCGACTTTCAATCCCAATCAGTTCCGGCACACCTCACCGGGCCTGTTGCGCGACCATGCCGTGAGCGATGTGTATGAGCCGGGCTCGACTTTCAAGCTGGTGACCTATGCCGCGGCGATGGATCAACAAGTAGCCACGCCGGACGACCCGATCGACTGCCAGGGCGGCAAGATCACGATCTTTGGCCGCACCATTCACGACAACCAGGGCGAACACTTCGGCGTGATTCCGGTGCACAAGGCGCTGGAGGAATCGAGCGACGTGGCGGCAATTAAGTTGGCCATGAAGATGGGGACGGACAAGTTCTATCAATATATTCGCGACTTCGGCTTCGGCACGCGCTCCGGAGTAGAGCTGCCCGGCGAAACCCGCGGATTGCTCCGTCCTGTCAGCCGCTGGCAGCCGTCTTCAATCGGTTCGGTGGCGATCGGGCAGGAGATCGCCGTGACGCCGGTGCAACTGGTGGCGATGGTTTCAACCATCGCGAACGGCGGCGTATATCTGCCGCCGCACGTGCTGATGCCGGAACAGTCGAGTCCCGCGACTCTCAACCAAAAGTCTGCCGCAGCGCAGGCGCCACCGCAGGCGGCGCAGCCTGTGAGGCTTGGCGAAGAGCTGCCCGATCCGCTTCCCTCGGGCGCGCATCGCGTCGTCTCAACGCTGGCCTCGGCCGAGATGCGCAAGATGATGGAGGGCGTGGTGCTGTTCGGCACCGGCAGGGCGGCGCAGCTCAATGGCTACTCGTCTGGTGGAAAGACAGGAACCGCACAAAAGATCGATCCCGCGACGCACACCTATTCGAAGACGATGCACATCGGCTCGTTCGCAGGCTTTGCGCCGGTCAACAGTCCGGTGATTGCGGTGGCCGTGATTTTGGATTCACCGAAGGGCGCGTATTACGGGGCCGATGTGGCTGCGCCGGTCTTTGCCGAGGTGGCGCAGCAGGTGCTCGAATATTTGGGCGTGCCGCACGACATCGATCTGCGCCCCACCAAGAGCACCGGGAAAAAAGAACAACCGGTGGCCGAAGACGACGCCGCGGCGCAGAGCGAAGACATTCAGGCGCTCTACGATGCGGCCAACGATCTGCCCAGCGACGATCCGCTGCATGCCGCGACGAATGCACCGGCAGCGCAGAGCACGCAACCTGCGGCGACGGCTACTGCGACGAACAACACTGCCACCAATCCGAATTCTGGCGCTCATGGCGGCAACAGTACTTCCCTTCCCGCGCAAACGCCGGCCGGGCAAACGCAACCGACTCCGCAACCGGCGGGCAGCAAAGTTGTGGTCAACGAGGGCGGAGAACTGACGGTGCCTTTGCTGCTGGGCATGTCGGTGCGCCAGGCGATTGAAGCGGCTGGGCGCGCTGGTTTTGAAGTCGAGATTACGGGCAGCGGCACTGCGCGCGAGCAGGCGCCTGCGCCGGGAACGAAGGTTCCGCCCGGGACGAAGATCGTGGTGCGCTGCGGACGGTAGGGCTTTGAGCCGATCGGATTGACGTGCGTGGATGGGGCGGATAGGCTCAGGGGCAAAACCGAGGTCTCACAACGAGGGAAATGCGTGCCGCATTGCGATATTGTGGAAAACAATTATCTCTGACTACCAAAACGTACGAAAATCTGCGACGTTTTACCATTTTTTCAAGGAAGATTTATTGATTCTAAACGATTTAGTATTCTAAATATACCCCAGGGGGGTATGAGGAAAAATTTCTTTATTTAATTTCGTTTTCGGGCTCCCTGGATGGGGTGATTCGGCTGATTTAGACGATTCCTGAGAACATTGTGCGCCGCTCGGGGGTAATTATCGGCAAAGGCGGAGAGGAAAAAGAGGATGGCTGGAGCGGACTCCCCACCCTTTGCCTATGAGACGCGGAAAAGGATGGGGAGACCGGCATTTCTTTGTGGAGGTGGAGTGGCTGTCTCCTTTTGTTTGAAGAAGCGTGAGATCGCGGTTCGGGTCACGGTGCGCGCTCCGTCGAAGTCACATGCAAGGATTCGGGCGGTCCTACGGGGCGCGACCGCGTGCCCGCTGGCTCTCAGGCTGTGGCCATGGCTTTCATTTGCTGCTGTAGCTCTTCCGCCGAAACATCGCGGACGTGGGTGGCCAGATACCAGCGATGCCCGAAGGGATCCTTGAGGCCGGCGGTGCGGTCGCCGTAGAACTGGTCAGCGAGCGGCCGAATGACCTTGGCGCCGGAAGCTTCGGCCTGTTTCGTGATGGCGTCTACATCGGGCACATAGACATGCAGGGAAATGGGTGAGCCGCCGTAATGGCTGGGACCGTAGGCTTCCATCTTGGGTGACGCGTCGGCCAGCATGATGACGGAATCGCCAAGTTGCATTTCGGCATGAGCGATGCCGCCGTCGGGCCGCGGCAGGCGCAGCTTTTCTTTGGCGTTGAAAGCGCGGGTATAGAAGTCGATCGCTTCGCCGGCGCGGCCATTGTCAATGATCAGATAGGGTGTGACGGAGTGGTATCCGTCGGGAATTGGCTTGACTGCAGGCATGGGGAAACCTCCTGTATTGGTCTTGCTGAAATTCAGGCTACACCTGCGGGGCCGGGCAATAAAGTCCTTGGGCGGGGACGCCGGTGAATTGGCGATGAATTCGCCGGCCGTCCGCGCTTCATCCCCACGGACGAAGAGCTTGCCTCAC
>CAVXOO010000378.1:0-9935 GCA_963762945.1 uncultured Acidobacteriaceae bacterium
CCCCGGCGAGCATGGTGGCGGTTTGCCATCCAATGGCCGTCGTCAGGTGCGGCTGCACGGGCAACAAGAGAAGCGAGAGGATTGAAAATGTGGCAAGAAGGATGCCGATCGCCAGGGGCCGCAGTGCGGAGGGAAAATATTCGCGGATTGACTGGATGGCGGCTGGAAATGTGCCCCCGGCGAACAACCCCAATACCGCCCGCTGGGCGACCAGCCCGCCCAGATTGGAAACCAAACCCGCGCCTGCTGCGGCCAGCGACACGCCCACCATGGCCACCACCAGTCCCCAGCGGGTCCCACAGAGGGCCGTGACCACGGTCATCACCACGTAGCCCGCCATCATTCCAAACAGATAGGCTGAGAAGGCGGTGCCAAGATTCAATGGGCTTAGGTGCATTTGCTCGCTTACCTTGTGTGCGTACCAGGGCAATACCATGACTTGAAGATGCTGCGCTGCCATGGCCAACACCAGAATCAGGAGCGCCACCCAGGCCTTTCCCAGGTCATACGTTTCGTCGCCCGCTGGGGTTTCCTCCGGCATCGCGCCAAACTCCAGAATTCGCGCCAGGCTGGAAATCCTCACCCAGAAGACGATCCAGCAGACCATGCCCGCAAGCCCGGTTAAAAGGCCGACGATAGGAATGATGGAAGTCACCGTCAAAACGCAATAAGCCAGGCCGATGCCCCGTCCATAGTCATCCTGCGAGGCCTGATGCCGTCGCCGGCCGAGTGGCCGCTCGGCGAAGTGAGCTTCGCCTCCGGGCTATTGTCGAAATCGACGATCAAACACCCAGGGTCTGGTAACAGCCGAACTGGTTGACGTCTCCCCATCCCCTGACGCCGTCGGCGTAACGGAAGCCATTGCCGAGGACGCCGCCGGCGGCGGAAATGTCGCCAGCGAAGAGCTTGCTCCGCACTTCCGGCAGGCACTGTAGGCGTCGTAGTTGTTGCCGTCGCAAGGACCGCCAGACCTAGACGGACGACTCGTCGAGCACGATGTGATCCCTCCCCACCCCGCCGAAATCCATGGCCCCCAGCCGCCCGTTGCCGAGCACGAAGATTCGTGGAAAGACCTGGCGGGACTGTCGAACCATACGCTCATCGGTTCCGCGGGAGCGGGCACTTCACGGGCCAGGCAGAGACCAGCGGCGGCCACAAAGGCAGCCACGGCGGCGAGAGACGTAATTGGGTTTTTCACCGGTTTGAAGAACTCCATCAGGATCTTCGACAGGATCTGCTCGCCGTACTCGTTGGCGTGAACGCGGTCGCGATAGAAGACGTGCGGATGAACCTTGGCGGATCGCATGTATCGATCCAGGGCTCCGTCATGTTCAGAAACGCGCATCGTTCTTCGGCCGCGAGCTTCTTCAATGCCACGCCGTACTCGCTTGCACCCGATCGCTTGTCCTTGGCCAACTCCTCCGGCGACCGCGGATCGGTGGTGCCAAAAGTGCCGGTCGCCAGCAGGATCTCGACGTCCGGCAACCCGGCCCGCAACTGGTGGATGACCTCGCGGATGCTCTCGATGTCCTTCTGGCTGATGCCGCCGATGAACACGAGGTCGGGTTTGCGCGGCACGACGTTCTTCGCGATGCGGCCTTCCTCTTTGTAATGCTGGCAACCGCCGCCGCCGCGGACGTAGACGGTGCCCCGGATCCTCGCCTTTGGATAGGCCTCCGCGAGTTTCGCCAACCAGCCCGAGCGCATCGTGTCGGCGACGATGCTGTCGCCCAAGGCCAGCAGGTGCAAGTCACCGCCTTCGGTGAGGATACGGCGCGTGCGATTGAGGTGCGCCAGTCCGGCTTCGGCGGAGTGAACGTGCCTTTGACCATCTCGGCCTGGATTTTCGCGATCTGGCCCAAGCGAGCGTTCGGGCGTGGCAAAGATGGCGTAATCCTTCTCCGGCACTTCGCGCTTCGTGGAGATGTCGGGCGGATACTTGGACGGCAAAGCACCCTTCGCCGGAAAGGTCACGGGCGAGTCCTTCATCATGTCGGCCCGCAATGTTGCGACAATCAGCCCCACGCAGACAGCGGCGCAGAAAAGTGATGAACAAGACGACAGGTTGCGCTCATCGGTTCGACTCGGGGTTCCATACGGACTGGATCCATGTGAGTTTAACTGGCGAGGAGTGGTGAATCCAGAGGGTAGGGGCGACACGGTTTATCAGCCTTGCCCAGCCGGACCTAACGCCGATGACGCGGAGATAGCTGGGATATTCCGATTTGCTTGCGGGAGGGTTTCCGTCCGAGTAGAATCGGGATTTCCCTGAATGTGTTACCCCGACTGACCACCGGTAAGTTGGCCCTGTCGATGGAGCCGCCGCTGCCAAGTTCGCCGGAATCGCCTGTGAAAAAACAGAACCGGGCGTAAACAGGGGCAATCTCTTCGACACGGAAGACCGTCCGTTTTTCCCCAATCGCTTGAAATCATAACTATCGCTTTCAACACGGAGAACAACCGTCATGCCTCGAATGTATCGGTCGATGAAATCGCAAAACAACCCTGTAAGTCCCGTAGTCGGAGACACCTGCACGAAACTCGGGGTGCGCGACCCGAAAGACCTCGCGTCCCATAACGGAAACGCCACCCCGGTGAGGGCGGCATGTCGGTGGTATCGTCGATCGCCGGGTTCCGTTCCGTTAGCAAAGAAGAAATGCAATCCGGAGATGTTGCCAAGGCGACTCCACGAAAACGGAAAAATTCCCGGGCGCAAGGGCCCAATTCGTTGCACGTCTTTCGCATCGGCGAGGGCCGCATTTCAATCGGCCTTGCTGAATGAACGCCTGCGACTGGAACCCGATCAAGACGAGCACGGACACTTTGGATGCCTTCAATCCAACCTGGGCTATTGATAGACCCGGTAAACATAGCCCTTCGGAATTCCGTGTCCTGTCCCGGCTGGAGCACAAACTCCCCAATCAATTCCTCTGCTCCTTCCAAAAATTGGGAATTATTCTCAGAAGCATCAAGGCAGATCATTCTTACATGTCCACCGGTAATGAGAGCGCCTGTCCCTCCGGTATTTACCACAGTGAAGCGGACAGTTCCCTGCATTGGTTCGTTGATTTGCGAAAAATTGAAATCAGCGACCGCTGCACCTCTAACGAGAATCTTCGGGCGGTATTGGAGAAACAGCGTTCTGGTTTCAACCTCCCTCGTGCTTTCCATCTCTTTCAGTTGGCGTACCATCACTATGGCCTGCCGGTTCGCCACATCTGCTTGTCTACTAACGCGCTTCATGGTCAGCTTGAGAAGTCGTATCTGCAAGTATCCGACGACGACAAGCGCAAGCCCAAAGGCCCACGGCCCCCAATCGTATATGTATTGCAAAACAGTGGGGTAGTTCTTGGCGATAGAGATTTGAGGGAGAGAGCGGACCGATACAGCGGTCTCCTGTTGGTGTTTATCCTCCTCTGCCTCTTTCCCGGCATTTGGGTTGGAGGGAACGGCCTGTATTACGCCCTTGACTGCAAGCGATGGTGGGGCTGGCTGATTGTCTTTCTCACTTTTTCTATTGCCGTTATCGGCTGTTTGAGTGGCGGGTTTCGGGCCTTTCCGTGGGACTGGCGCGAACGTTGGCGCGAAGATCAGAACAGCATCCAACGCGAACAGTACAACAAGCGCACCGACGAATTCAGCCCACATTTTCAACCGCATACGGAAATTGTACCCCGGAAACCTCTTGACACGATATAATTAGTGGGGTACACTTATTCAAGTGAGGCTTTATGGCGAACGTACTCAACACGGATAAGCAAATCGCGGTAATCGCGGCGTTGGCTGAGGGTTCCAGCATCCGTTCAATCGAGCGTATGACAGGCGTTCACCGCGATACAATCATGCGGCTTGGCGTGAAAGTCGGGCAGGGATGCACCGCCCTCATGGATGAGAAAATGCGCGACTTGCCTTGCACCCGTCTTGAGATGGATGAGATTTGGGGTTTTGTCGGCAAGAAAGAGCGCCACGTCAAGGTGGATGATCCGCCGGAAGTTGGCAGCGTTTGGACGTTCTGCGCCATCGACGCCGAAACCAAGCTGGTCCCTGCGTTCCGCGTGGGAGGCCGCGATGCGGCCACGGCGAACGCCTTTCTGCAAGACGTTGCAGCACGGATGAGCAATCGGGTTCAAATCTCGACTGACGGCCTCGCGGCCTACGAGCAAGCGATTGAAAAGTCATTTGGTGGAGATGCCGATTATGGTCAAATCATCAAAACCTACGGCCCTACGACACCCGGCGACCATCGGCGCTACAGCCAACCGGAATTCGTTTCCGCTGAAAAGAAGGTGGTGTACGGTCAACCTAACTTCGATCTAATCTCTACCAGCTACATCGAACGGCTGAATGCTACTACCCGCCTGCACATGCGCCGTCTTACGCGTCTGACATTGGCTTTCAGCAAGAAGCGCGAGAATTTCGT
Organism: uncultured Acidobacteriaceae bacterium; assembly: GCA_963762945.1. GTDB lineage: Bacteria > Acidobacteriota > Terriglobia > Terriglobales > Acidobacteriaceae > Telmatobacter. The sequence goes on from CAVXOO010000378.1 coordinate 4,421, forward strand.
GGCAGCGGTTGGTTTGCACTTTGCCTATTACAACTTCGTGAAGCGGCACAACACCCTGAGATGCACCCCGGCAATGGCTGCTGGAGTTACGCCGTCATTCTGGAGCGTGGGAGATTTACTGGAGGCGGCAGCATGAGCACGGCACCGCCGGAATTGAATTGGGTTAAAGCTCGTTCCGAATGCTCGCTTGGTCGGGTATTTAGTCAGCTTTTCATTGAGGCAGAGCAGGATGTCAAGGACATCAACTCGCTTCCTACTACCCCCGGATACCCACCCCCCACCTTCGCCATGCAAAAGCACGAAATGGGGACTTCTTTCCTCGTGTTTGAGGCCGGTAACATAAACGCCTTGGTTAGATTCGCGCTTGGCCCGGAGCGCATAGCAATTGTCATGCCGGACGGGAAGCAGCTTACGGTCACGCTCACGCTCAACAATGATGGCGCGTGCAAATTGAAGGTTAATGGAGAGGGAGAATTAGAGCGGTGGCAAGTTCGCCGAATGGCATTGGAAAGTTTCTTTTTTGACCGCTTTCGCTAACGACCATAAGGATCAACCGTGACCCACATCGAAGAGTTGCAAGACGTAATCCGCAAACTGCACGGAGTCGAATCGACCCACCGCGAAAGCGTACCCGTAAAAGAAGTGTTCAATGGGGAGACAGTTTGGGAGGGAATCGTGGAAGTTTTCACCCTGCACGGCCATCCCAAAGCCAATACTGCCTATGCCTGGACCCACGCAACAGATGATCCAAACATGACAAAACGGAGCGTTACGGTTCTGCACGTTCCTCCGGCAGTCTCACCCATAACCGCCGTTCGAGTAGCAATCATGCAAGAGTTGAAGGAGCTAAGAGCCAATGCCGAACCAGAAGCCGAAGCCTCGTAAAGCTGGACGGCCTCCGCTCCCAAAAGGGAGCACCAAGGGCGAAATGCTCCGCATCCGTGTAACTGCGAATGAGCTACGCACAATTGAGGCAGCGGCCAAGGCCAGTCGTCAAACCCGGTCCGAATTCATTCGCGGCAAGTTGCTTGCCACATCAGGAGCATAAACCTGTGGATTTCAAATTAGGACACTACCCGTCACGGCGCGGCCTTTGATTTTTCACGGTGCGGGGGTATAACTGAGGCATGACCATTGAGGAAATCAAGCGCAGGACGACCCCTGTATTTGCGCAGTTCGGCGTAACTTATGCCGCTGTGTTCGGAAGCGTCGCGCGCGGCGAAGACGGGCCGGAGAGCGACGTAGATATTCTCGTGCGCCTGGGCCGTCCAACCGGAATGGTCGGCTACATGAGGCTTGTCGAAAGCCTGGAAACCTCGCTCAGAAGAAAGGTCGATGTCGTCACGGAGCAGAGCCTGAACCAGCACATCCGGCCGCATGTCGCGCATGACCTCGCCACCATTTATGAAGGATGATCGCGTCTATCTCGCGCAGATTCTCGACGCCGCTGAGAAGATTCGTGAATTCGTCGCCGGCATGGATAACGCGGCATTCCTGAAAGACCGAAAGACGCAGAGCGCGGTCATCCTGCAGCTTGCGCTCATCGGCGAATTTGCAAAAAGAGTCTCCGCTCCCGTGCGAGCTTCCATTGACATTCCCTGGAAAGAGATTGCCGGCTTCCGCGATCGAGCCATCCACGACTATCTTCAAATCGATCTTCAGATCGCCTGGGATACGATCGCTCTCGATCTCGAGCCGCTCACAAAGATGCTGCAGGAGTATCTCGATGCGCATCGCTGATGCAATTCCTTCGGTTTCGTTCTGATTGCTTCTGAATTCCTCAAGCGCGCAGCCAGTAAGGCTTCGGCACCACAGTATTCATCTCGGCAAATTCCGCATCGCTCAACCGGAACGCCGCGGCGCTCACATTCTCTTCGAGATGTTTCACGTTCCCGGTGCCGGGGATGGGCAGAATCGCCGGCGAGCGCCGCAACAACCAGGCCAAAGAAACCACGGCCGTCGAAACCTCACGCGCGGCAGCGATCTTCTCCACGACTTCATTCGCTTTGCGCCCCTGCGCCATCGGCCCCCACGGCAGAAAGGCGATGCCGTTGGCCGCGCAAGAATCCACCACAAAATCCCACTCGCGATCGGAAAAACTGTAGCGGTTCTGTACGCTCACGATGGGAACAATCTTTTGCGCGCGTTGAATGTGTTCGAGCGTCACATTGGAAAGCCCCACGTGGCGGATTTTTCCCTGATCGCGAAGCCGCGCCAATGTTTCCATCGAGGCATCGAAAGACACGGCCGGATCGGGAACGTGCAACTGGTAGACATCGATGCGTTCGAGGCGCAGACGCTTTAGACTCCCATCGAGAGCCTGCTCGATATGCTCTGGCGAAGAATTGTGCTGCCAAACGCCGGGCCCGTAACGCGTCCAGCCAACCTTGGTGGCGATGACGAGTCCGGCAGCGTAAGGCCAGAGCGCCTCGGCCATCAGTTCTTCTGAGACATCGGGGCCGTAGGAGTCGGCGGTGTCGATCAAGTTGACGCCCAATTCCACGGCGCGGCGCAAAGTGGCGAGCGCCCCCGGAACGTCCTCGGGAGGGCCCCAGATTCCCTTGCCTGTGATGCGCATGGCGCCGAAGCCCATGCGATTGACCGTCAGGTCGCCACCCAACACGATGGTTCCGGCTTGGGCGGCTGGCAGCGTATTGGTTTCAACTGGCATCGATTCCACTCCTCAATTTTCAATCTCTATGGATCCGGTCCATATCGATCCGGTCCATATTGATCCGGTCCGTATTGATCCGGTCCGTAAATACAATGATTCGGTGCCCCATCCATTCCGCGTCCTGTGCGGAATGGGTGGGATAGCATGCAGGCTCTTCCCGAAACGGTTCGGTCCGTGAACACGCCCCGCAATGCTTCCAGCCTATACTGAGCGCAGAAACGGCGCGAGAATCAATTAGGGAGGACTGTAAACTTGCGCCGCAGAGAGGCGTCTACCAAGGTGATGGCAGCCAGCACCGCAGTAAAGCCAATGACCGTGGAAACGGCCGAGGAAATTGCCGCGGAGGAGTTTGCCCGGATCGTCGCCAGTCACCGGCCGCAGATCTTCAGGTTTCTGCTTTCGTCGCTGCGTGACGTTGACTTGGCTGAGACGCTCACGCAGGAATGCTTCCTGAAGGCGCACCGGAATTGGAATCAGTTTCGCGGCGAATCGAGCGCCATGACCTGGTTGATGCGCATTGCCATCAACCTGCAGAAGGACCACTGGCGCAACCGTCGCATTCAATTCTGGCGGCAGACCAGTACCAACTCCGTGGATTTAGACGAGGCCAGCGAATGGCTGCCCAATGGAGAACGCAGCGCGGAGCAGCAGTTGCTGGCGCGGGAGCAGGTGGCGCAGGTTTGGCAGGCGGTTAAGGGCCTCAGCGAGCGGCAGCGAACGGTGTTTTTGCTGCGCTACGTGCAAGAAATGGAGTTGAGCGAAATTGCAAAGGTAACCGGACTCAGCGAGGGCACAGTGAAAGCACATCTTTCGCGCGCCCTGGGCCGGGTACGCACCGAGTTGAGAGGAACACGATGAACTGGCGTGAGGATTTGGCGGGCGAAAGCCCAGAGACGGATTTTGAACTCGAGCAGGCGCTCAAGCACTTCAAGGCGAGCATGGATGCCTGGAGTCATGCGACATTAAGCCGGCCCCGGATGATGACAAAAGCGGCCGCGCGGCACAACTGGCGGCCGGCGGCAATCTGGGCGCTTGGATGCCTGCTGGCTGCGGGATGCCTTGCCGGCGCAGCGTTGAAGATGCTTCACCATCAGGAGATCGCAAAACAGGCGGAGCAGAGAGCACCCGAAAAGCCGGTGGCAGCCGCACGCACAACCGCGCAGCCAACCAATGCACTGCCGGAAAAGAAAGCGCCGTCAGCCACAGTTCGAAAAGTTAGCGCTGGCGCCCAGGATAGCGCCGGCGGCCAGGATGAGAATCTGCTGGCATCCGTGGACCGAGATGTTTCGCGGCAAGTTCCGGCGGCGATGGAGCCGCTGGCGCAGTTGATGGACAGCAACGGAGCACAATAAAAACTTAAAACAGAAGACGGCGAGAAAGAAATATCCCTTGGGGACAAGGGGGAGGAGTAACGGATGAACTGGATGAAAAATGCAGCACTGGTTTTGGCGGTAGCGGGAGTTCTGATGGCCGGAGGTCTGGCAAGCGCTCAAGAGCCCGGCGGACAAGGGATGGGGCCGGGCTTCGGCGAACATCGGCCTCCCATGGAAAAGGCTTTCGGCTTCGTCAACGGACAATTCTGGAACAACCCCAACCTGATTCAAAAACTCAACCTCGGCGACGATCAGCGCAAAGCCATGGACGGCATTCTGCAGGATCACCGCATGAAGTTGATCGACCTGCACGCCAATCTCGAAAAAGCCGAAGTGGAGATGGGTCCGCTGATGAAGGCCGATACGCCCGACGAGAAGGCGATCGAGGCGCAGATCGATAAAGTTGTGGCCGCGCGCGCGGAGCTAGAGAAAGCCAATGCCCGCTTTCTCTTGGATATCCGCATGCAGTTGAAGCCCGAGCAGTGGAAACAGTTAGAGACTCTGCGCATGAACCGTATGCAGCACGAGGGGATGGGCGCAGAGGGCCGCGGCCCATGGGGACACGACGGCCAGCGTCCCGGCATGGGCGGACAATTCCGCGGTCCGGGCGGTCAGTTCCAGAGGCCGCCTCACGGCGGACAGCCCCCGGCCGGCGCTCCGATGCCCAATATGCCGATGACGGCCCCTCCACCGGCGCTGGGTCCGGGTTCGGGTTCGGGAGACGTGCAGTAATCGCGCACCGCGCTCTGCGCGGCTAGAGCGGCTCGGCAAACTTCGGTAGCCGCTGCTTGCGACGCAGATTGGGATAGCAAATCGTTCGACAAATAACAATCAGACTGGACAACGATTGGCGGCAGGAAATTCTTCCTGCCGCCATTTCTTTTTTGGCAGCATCCCAGCCATCAACGAGTCCGGGTGCCCCACATCTCGCTTTTGAGATGTGGGAATGAACGAATCTGGCCCACCCTGACGGTCTGCTGACATGTACCACTCGTCTCGTGAGGTGTACCGCCGGTCTCCTGACCGGCTGTAGTGCGGGTCTCCTGACCCGCACATTCTCCGCTGCCCCCTCGCGCCCCCCGCACAAAAGCCCGGATGCCCCATCCTTGACGCAGCTTCATCGCGGTAAGGGTGGGATAGCACGAACCCCACCCACGTCGAGCGCCATCTCGCAAGGTGCCCCGGTTCTGTAACATCAAAAAGGAAGGAATTTTTCGTGCCGATTCTTGCCTCCGCGGACTGGCTGATCCTCTTGATCTACGGCTTCTTTGTCTTGTCCGCGGGATTGTCGCTCGCGCCCTCCATCTCGAACAGCGGAGATTATCTGCTAGCCGGGCGCAAGCAGCCGGCCTGGCTCTGCGGATTGGCGCTCGTGAGCGCAGGCACCGCATCTCTCGACGTGCTCGCGATGGGCGCCGCCGGAGCGAGATACGGCGTGGCCTCGATCGGCCTCTTCGCGCTCGGCTCC
>CAVXOO010000379.1:0-3188 GCA_963762945.1 uncultured Acidobacteriaceae bacterium
TGTTCGATTCATATCGAAGGGTGCGGAAGGTGTCATTGAGGGATCGAATTCGCTTGTGGATAGCGGCGGCAGCGCTCGTGGCAGCAGCGTTTCCTGCGGCGGCGCAATATCCCGGCCAGGTGGCGCAGACCGACAAAGGCGCGCCCACAGCGCGTGCCGTCGCGGTATTCGAGTGGACCGGCGACGAGCCGAAGCCCAAGACCAGCCGCCTCGTACCCGTCAGCATCTACGACGGCGTGGAGCTTCAGGACGCGGATGAATATCTGGCCCGCCCCTTTCCGCTGGCCCTCGAGGGCGACGTCGAATATCAGCTACTGAGTGACGGCAAACCCGTCGGCATCTTCGATGTGGACACCGCGGCGCATGAGCAGGGCGCGTGGGTGGGCTATGGCAAGCACCTGCCGTTGCCGGCTGCAAAGCCCGCATCCACGCAGGTAGCCAAGGTCGACGAAGACGACGCGCAGAGCGACGTGCCCGTTCTGCACCGCAAGCATCATGACGGCGACGCTGGCTCGGGCGGCGGCGGTGGTGCGCCGGCCGGTTCGGGAAATGGTTCGGGGAGCGGCTCGGGGCCCGACCCCAATGCGCCGCCTCCCGATCCCGACCGCCCCACGCTGCACAAGAGCAACGACGCCGGTTCCAGCACCAGCGGCAGCACTGCTTCGAACTCAGGTTCAACCTCCGATCCCGACCGCCCCGATCTGCACCGCTTGCCCGATAGCTCGGCTCCGGCAAGCGCCCCGTCAACCGGTTCCTCGCCGAGCAGCACAGCGCCGAATGACCCGAATGGACCCAAGCTCAAAAAAAAGAAGAACGAAGAAGACGATAGCTATGTTGACAGCGTGGAAAAACTCAGCGACCCGAACCGCCCGCATCTCTTCCGCGGCAAGTCCGAGGGGTTCGACGCGCTGGTGACGCCGAGCCTGCGCGGCTTGCCGCCAGACATGCATCAGGAGGTCGCCGTCAGCGACGCGACCGACCAGCCCGAGCACATCTGGGATTACACCTGGGCCGATCCCGACGACCAGGCCAAGATGAAGGCCGCAATGGAAGAGCTGGCGCGCACCGAGCTTGGCCTCAATCCGCCGCCCGCGCCTGTGAAACCAACGCACAAAAGCACTACCAAGGCGCACAAGCCGGCGCAACCTGCGCCACCGCCCGAGCCCGCTCCGCTGCGCGACGAGCAGTTCCGCGTCTTCGAGCTGGCCTACGGCTCGGGAGCCACCATGGTGCTCTCCGCGCACACCGAGGGCACTGGCGAGCAGGAGAAGTTCGTCACCCTGATCGCGCAGCCCGATCTCTACGGAAATGTTCTGGTGCTCGTCAAAAACGTGACCGACGCGGATCATCTGGACGAAACGCCGCGTATGCGCCTGGTGGACGCGGTCGATGCGCTGGCCGACAATCGCGGCGAGTTGCTCTTCGAGCTGCGCGGAGCCACCCAGCGCCAGTTCGCCCTCTACCGCGTGCTGCGCGGCGACGCCAAACGCATCTTCTTAAGCAACCCCGACGCCATCGGCGTGGCGACTGGTCAATAGTGCACACAAATAATTCCTTCGAACGGCACATAGTTCCGCCATTTTGGACTCTTTTAGTCCTATATAATGGGGAGAAGAAGTGGGCACGTTGCCACTTGTTGAAGGGTTCTCCATCGCATGGCAACTGTCGCACCTTCTCCGCTGCATGAAAGCGTCGAAATCGCTCCCAGCCCATTGACTCCCTCAATTGCTGAAGCACCAGTCCCTGTCGATTCGCAAGCCGTCCCCACATGGAAGCACATTCGCATGGGCCGCGCCAAAGCCGTCAGCGACGGATTGAGCTGGCCGATGCTTTTCGTGATGGTGCTCTTTCATGTCGGCGCCATCGCCGCGCTCTTCCTCTTCAGTTGGCAGCGCCTTGTCGTGATGGCTGTGCTCTATGTGCTGGCCATCAACGTGGGCATCGGCATGTGCTATCACCGCCTGCTCACGCATCGCGGCTACACGGTTCCCAAGTGGATCGAATACGTCATGACCGTATTCGCCACCATGTCGCTTGAGGGCGGGCCCATCTTCTGGGTTTCCACGCATCGCGTGCATCACCAACTCAGCGACAAGGAAGGCGATCCGCACACGCCGCGCGAAGGCGGCTGGTGGGCGCATGCGGGATGGATCCTCTTCGGCGAGCCGCTGCACCTGCAGATCAAGGCGCTCTCGCGCTATTCGCCCGACCTGGCCCGCGACCGCTTCCATGTGTGGATGAGCAAATACCACTGGCTGCCGATTACTCTCAGCGCCATTCTTCTGTTCAGCCTGGGTTGGGTCTGGGGTGGTTTTGTGAACGGCCTTGCCATGTTCCTCTGGGGAGCTTTGCTGCGCGTCACGCTCGGCCTGCACGCCACCTGGCTGGTGAATTCGGCAACCCACATGTGGGGCTCGCGGCGCTTTGAGACTCGCGACGACTCGCGCAACAATTGGTGGGTGGCCCTGCTCACCGGCGGCGAAGGATGGCACAACAACCATCACGCGCATCCGGTCTCCGCGCGCCACGGCCTCAAGTGGTACGAGATCGATCCCAACTTCTGGGGCATCTGGATTCTGGCCAAACTCGGCATCGCCCGCAAGGTCCAGGTGGCCAAGTTCGACCCCAAAAATCCCAAGCCAGCGGGACTGTGAGCGGCGGGCGCGCGCTCAATGCGCACAATTCCGCAAGAAGCAATTTTTGCATTCTCGGAATGCACCTTCAGGCTAGTCGTGATCTTCTCCAGCTCGCGCAAGAGGCAGAATCCTGGAACGTAAAAAGACGAGTCTCCCGCTGAGTTGCTCTGCGTACTCGTTGGTTGGCGGCACATTGACCGGAATTAGTTCGTCAACACTCTCCCCGTTTGGGACCGCCTCGATCCACGCCTCCATCTCAGAACAATAGCCATCCAGGGCATCAGCCGCAGTGGGGTTATCCTCGATCACGATGTAAGCGGGTGGAAGGTCTCCGACGATCACCCACAAGCAGGTATCAACACCCTCCCATAGTGGCGTAATTTGAACGAAAAAGACGGCAACAACTCCACCAACCCCATACGCAAGGTACTGGCGATCCAGATGCTCACACCATTCTTTGGCGCATATGAAGTTGCGAGCTTCGACCGCCATCTCTTTGAGTAGCTTTGTATCAACGGCATCCTGACCCTCTATTGAATCAACAGGCTTCAT
>CAVXOO010000380.1:0-3415 GCA_963762945.1 uncultured Acidobacteriaceae bacterium
TGTCAGTTGAAAACTTCAGACCAAACCGCTATCCCAGCCCAATCGCCAGCGCGGTTTGGAGTTCCGGATAGTTGGTCGGCAACGCTTCATTTACGTCCCGTAGACACTCCAATACCGGTGGAGTTCACTTCATTCGCCGATCAGCCGATAGAAAGACCAAAACGCTGCTGGCTGCATCAAATCAATGCAGGGCAGTATCGCGCCGGTAACTTGCGGTAGACTTAGACTGTTTGGTACCCTCAAGCATTCTTTGTAGCGTAGTGAAAGAGAGGTTAGGTTATGGCAGAAGAGAGCAAATCTTATGGATTGGCGTGGTTCCTGGCCGGGTTAGGCGCAGGCGCGATTCTGGGCATTCTTTACGCTCCCAAGAGCGGCCGCGAGATGCGCGAGGACCTTGCGAACGGCGCCCGCGAAGGCACCGAGTATCTGCGCGCCCGCACCCGAAAGGCCGCGGACAATGTGACCGCGTTGGTGGATAAGGGCAGGGAAAACGTGGGCGAAGTGATCGATCGCGGGCGGGCGCAATGGGAAGAGTTTGTGGAGCGCGGCAAGAGTCTTGTGACCGAGCAGACCGCACGCGTGACCGCCGCTGTTGAGGCGGGCCGCAGCGCGTACCAGCAGGCCTCGACCACTCCGCCGGAGACTCACGAGGACTGAGAGCCGGCAATTTCCGGTTCGGATGCCTCCCCGATTCATGCGTCGGCATGATTTCTTTCGGGGCCGCGCGAGAACTGAGAATGTTCCCGAGCCGGCTTGGGTGGAGCGCCGCTGGTTTTCTCTGGAAATGTGCGCGGCCATCCCTGACCGGTTTTGGCCTCGAAATCTCGAAACCTGCTAAGTGAGAGCAAGCCATGCCAAAACTCGATAATCAGACCATTCAATTTGCACTTGTGGTTGCCGTTGCGGCGGCCATGGTGCTGCAGGCCATTACGCTTTTTGCGGTTGTCCTCATCCTGAGCAAACTGTCCAAGAACATCCGCCAGGAGATAGCTACGCTGCGCGGCGCGGCGATGCCCGTGATTGAAAACACTCGCGAGCTGATCGCGCACGTCAAGCCCAGGATCGAGGAGACTACGCTGGACCTGTCTCTGCTGACGCGATCCTTGCGCGATCAAACCGCCGATGTGCAGGCCGCGGCCGATGAGATCATCGCGCGCGCACGCCGCCAGGCAGGCCGCATGGACGGCATGTTCACCGGAGTTCTGGACACTGTGGACCGCGCCGGCAGCTTTTTAACCGATACCGTAGGCAAGCCGCTGCGCCAACTGACTGCGTTCCTGGCCTCCGCCAGGGCCGTGGTGGATTCGCTTCGCAGCCCGGAAGCCGCGCCCCGCGCGGGAGCAAATCGCGCGCAGGGCGGCAACGATCCGTACGCTTAATCCTTGGGCCGTGTTCAAGGCGACTCGCCACAAGTCATTTGCATGCGCACACTCGATCCCGCCCAAATCGCGTCCCCCGACATCTACAAGCTCATGATCGGCATGATCGTGCCGCGTCCCATCGCCTTTGTGTCCACGTTGGACGCGGCCGGCATCCGCAATCTTGCGCCCTTCAGCTATTTCACCGCGTGCAGCTCCAATCCTCCCGTGGTTTGCTTCTGCGCTTCGGTCCGGACTGGACCGCGGCCGCATAAAGATACGCTCGAGAACATTCGCGCTACTGGCGAATTCGTGGTCAACATCGTCTCGGAAGAGATCGCTGAGCAAATGAATCTCTGTTCCGCCGAGGTTCCGCCGGAAATCGACGAGTTCGAACTCTCGGGTCTTACGCCGCTGGCAAGCGATTTGGTGAAGCCGCCGCGCGTGGCCGAAAGCAAAGTGCAGATGGAGTGCCGGCTGCGCCAGATTCTGGTTGTCAGCGAGGAACCCGGCGGCGGCTCGCTCGTGCTTGGCGACGTGCTGTTGTTTCACATCGAAGAGTCGCTGCTGGACGGCTACAAGATCGATCCGGAAAAGCTCAAGGCCATCGGCCGCATGGGTGGCCCGACTTACGTCCGCACTCGCGATCGCTTCGAGATGCAGCGGCCGAAGTGAATCGGCCAACCGGTGCGCTGTAAACTGGGACGCGTGCTGCCCGAGGAGTCGCAGACGATGACGAACCTGCTATGCCGAAACCGTGTGTCGGATTTTTCCAGATGGAGGGCGATCTTTGCCTCTCACGCCCAGGCTCATCGGGAAGCGGGGCTTCAACTTCAAGGCCTGTGGAGAGCGGTTGAGGATCCGAATAACGTCTTCTTCCTCTTTGAGGTCACGGATGAGAGCCTGGCGCGCGCATTTATTTCGAACCCTGCCGCCGCCGAGGCCGCTGCCGCATCAGGCGTGATTGAAGGCGAATATCACTTTCTTGAGAGCGCCGCGGGGTACTGAATTTTGCAGATGGGATCGAGCCACCCGACCCGTCTCTGCCGTTTTTTGCAGCGATCGGGCCGGGGCTTTGCCGGTGGCAGCTCACACAATCCAGCCGCCGCCCACTACCTCGTCGCCATCGTAAAACACGGCGGACTGTCCGGGCGTTACCGCGCGTTGCGGCTCGTCGAAGGTGGCCACGCACTCATCTGCGCCCGCGGGCTCGAGCGTGGCCCACGCCGGCTCGTGCCGGTGGCGGATTTTGGCGCGCACACGCATTGGCTGCTTGAATTCGGCAATGCCGATCCAATTCAGGCGCCGCGCGCGGAGGGTGCGCGTGGCCAACTCGGCATCCGCGCCCACCGTCACGCGATGACTCGTGGGATCGATGTTGAGCACATAAAGCGGTGACGGCGACGCCACGCCCAGTCCCTTGCGCTGGCCCACTGTGAAGTTCGCGATGCCCCCGTGCCGCCCGATCGTCTCGCCGCTTGAAGCCACCAGCTCGCCCGCGGTCCCCGGCATCGGCTCGCCCTGCTCTTCAAGATACGCGGTTAAAAACTGCTTGTAATCGCCGCCGGGAATGAAGCAGATCTCTTGCGAATCGGGCTTCTCCGCAAGCCGCAATCCATGCTGCCGCGCCGCTTCGCGCACCTCGGGCTTGGTCATGTGCCCCAGTGGAAACAGCGTCCGCGACAACTGCTCCTGTGTGAGGCCGAAGAGGAAATACGTTTGGTCCTTGGCCAGATCGGCCGGCCGCTTCAAGATCCAACGCCCGCGCCCCTCGTCGAACTCATTCACCGCGTAGTGGCCGGTGGCGATGCGCTCTGCGCCGATGCTGCGCGCCGTCTTGAGCAACTGATCGAACTTGAGATGGTTGTTGCAGAGAGAGCAGGGAATCGGCGTGCGCCCGGCGAGGTACTCGTCAACGAACGGCCGCACCACGTCGCGCTCGAATCGCTCCTCCTGGTTGACGACGTAATAGGGAATTCCCAGGTCTTCGGCCACGCGGCGGGCGTCGTATACATCGTCAATTGAACAGCAGCGGCCTGCCTTCGGTGCATCCGGTA
>CAVXOO010000381.1:0-3073 GCA_963762945.1 uncultured Acidobacteriaceae bacterium
CTTGAAAGCCCAGCGCGCGAAGCCGTTCGGAGAATATTGCGTAGTCGGCGTAGGAGCCGATCTCGGCGATGACGTCTACATCGTATGTGGCGCGGACCGGCGCAGCTCCCGGATCAGTGACCAGCAGGCCAGTTGCACAGCCGCCCACGAATACGATCTCCGGGAGCAATGGCCGCAGCTTTTCCGCGGTCAGCTTCAAAAGCTCAAGATTGGGATGCGGCATGGCCCGACGCCTCCAGTCGAAGCTTCAATTCCCGGCCGGCAAGCTCGCGCTCACGTGCCCGGCCTTCCCGCAGAGCGTCGACAAGCGCCAGCAGTTCGTAAAATCTCTGGTCTTCAAGTGCTGCCCGGGGCGCATTCTTGTGCAGAGGCGAAAAGCTGTATCCTCGGACCGTACCCTCGGCATAGGGCCATACCGGAACCGGCTCGCCATCGGGCGTGATTTGCTCCTTGAGAGGAGATGCTGCATAGGCCGTCGGAACACCGCGCGTCAGAGCGCCCTTTTCCGCCGGGAAAACGTAACGCAGGCCGTGCAGAAGCAGTTCGAGCAAGCCAGAACGATTGACGCGCTCCTGCTCAGGCGGTCCCTGCAGCAAGTGGGCAGCGCGCGCACGTTTGACCGAAGCATGCACCTCGGAGGGATTGAGATGCAGTTGCTGGGCTAGACGCAGGTACGTCGGCCTCTCTGGTTCGATGGAGAGCTTGAGCAGTACGAGAATGTCCTGCGGCTTCAGCATGGACCAAGTATAGCGTTGGGCTATTCAATATTCAAGATTCATGAATATTGAATATTCTTGTCTGAGTTCCTCCGCGCTGGCTGAAATCTGTTGGAAATTGCGCAAATTTGGGGCGAACGGACTGGCTCAAACGCGATACGTTTTGCGATACGCCGAAAGAAGGGGTTATACGTGCTTACAAGGACTTAGATTGCCATCTTTGTCTTGTAAATTATTGCAATTACTAACGTTAGACACTTGACACCGAAGAGGTCGCTCGGCAAGTTGTCCCCGATATTGCTCCTATGCCGAGCAAGTCTGCAAGGCGCAACCAAACCTTGCGTCGGACACAATCTTTTGCGGTCTCGTCCCATTTGTTAACGATCATCCGTCAACTCAGAAATCCGTCTGCTCCATTTCTGCTCTATTCGATTTCTGTAGAACAGCGCTTTCAAAAACGCCCGGAATCTCTATCGCCAGAACGAGATCGGGTGAACGCCATGTTCTTTTTTTTCAATTGATGACCACATTCCCAAGCTGAATGTCGCCGGTTCGATCCCGGTCTCCCGCTCCAAACTGATTGGCTGACGACCGCAGCAAAAGCCCTACCCGCCTAAGATTCTTTCCAATTTCAGAAAGACAACGCCGCGCCGGATTCTCTCGACGCGGCGTGATGGCTTCAGTTTATTTTTCTTGTTCGTCCTACGGTAATGTTGCTCCTGTTGCGGACAGGGCCACATGCCCGATAGTCCTGTAGTCGCTGATGTCCGCGGAGTAAGCCGCGTCGTAGCCGTCGAAGATCAGGTTGATCGTCAACGGGCTGGCGACGATGGCGTTGGGATTGTAGACGCGTCCGCCGAACCAGGTCTGCGTGGCTCCGATCACCGGGGCGTTGAGCGGAATGGTGGCTCCGGTATTCGGGTCGGTGACCGGGTTGACCGAGGCAATCGGATTATCGATTCCGTTGATCACGGTCCAGTGGATCAGGTCTGAAGACTCCGCGTACATGATGGCGTGGAATCCATCGGAATCGCCGTCCAGGCAGTTGCCGCCGCCGAAGAACAGCCCCCACTTGCCGCTGCTCAGTTTCAGGAGCGAACCGTTGGGCGCCATATAGCGAATGCTGTGGTAGGAAGTGGTCGTGGGATCGTTCAAACCGCTGACCGCGCCCTGGTCGGTCCAGTGGATCGAATCGGTAGACGTGGCCAGGTGAATGGACTCGGTATCGTGATTGGCAGCGGCTCCCGCGGGTGTGGGGCCGCACTGTTCAGCGGTGGGAAACGCATAGTCGCCATTCAAGGTCTTGTCAACATAGAGAATCTTGAACGGATAAGTATTGGGAACGTAGGCCAGGATTCCGTCGGGGTTGGTCAGGCCGATGGTTTCGGCCGGAAGCTTCAACGGACTGCCACCGGCGGCCGTTCCCATGACGTTGATCTCGTCGAATCGCCAGTTGCCCGAGGAGTCGTTGTATTGCACGGGTGCTCCGTTTGTGCCGAGCGTGGCCGCGGTGTAAGTGAACGGCGTGGGCGCATTGGCCGAGCGGTCGAAAACGGAAACCATGCGGATGGCGAAGTTAGGGTTGTTATTAACGGCAGTTATTCCGGCGAAGTTGAAGGTTATGCCTGGATAAAAGCCGCCGCCTGCGGGAGCGATGTATATAGGACCGATGTTCGTCCATGTTGAACCGTCGGTTGTGTACTGCGTCTGAAGGTCGCGGACGATTTCCGCAGTGGTGTACCAGTCAAACTGCACAACGATATTGGAACGGCCTACGGTGCTGACCGCGAACTCCACACCCTGAGTTTCCTCTGGCGCCTGAGTATTCCAACCAGGCCCGGAACTGCCGCCGGTAAGCTTGGTCGTCCCGCGAACGCGCCAGGCCTCGGCAGCCAGACTGGGATCGGTTCCTCCCGTTGTGCCGGTCAGGTCATCCTTGTTTGTGCTGCCGGTGTACTCGCACGCCGCTCCGGTGCAGGTCGGCGAGGGGCCTTTAAAGCTATTGGTCATTCCCAGCGCAGTCGCGGTGCCGGCGCCGATATTCGGTGTGGGCGAGCTGCTGGTCCCGCCTGCAAGCTCCATCTCCCACTGAGCGATGATGTCCGAAGCTGGGATGGCGCTGGTTCCGGGAGGGCCGAACTCGGTGTTGAGCGGCAACCCGTTAAGCGGCGAGCCGGCCTTCGGCGTGAGGGTGTGTACAAGCAAGCCGTCGCTGTCGACGTGGCCATTGCGCCGGTCCAAGGCATAGAGGAATCCAGCGCCGGCGAAGTTGATGACGTACGGATGCCCAATGCCATCGTCGTTTCCGTTGCCGTTCTTATCGGTCGCGGGGCAGACCTGATTGAGGTTTTCGATCT
>CAVXOO010000382.1:0-14660 GCA_963762945.1 uncultured Acidobacteriaceae bacterium
CACGCTCGTCGCCGTGCGACCCGAAGGTCAGGAAACGCACGCCAGGGAGACGCGAGCGAAGGACAGGAGATCGAAGGCGACGCCGGCGCTCCCTGCGACCAGATGCAGCTCGACTCCCCCACCGACTACTTCATCTCCGACACCGCCGAAAGCCCCCTCCCCCTCAACCCCAACCAGGAACTATGGATCGAAGTCACTGTCCCGCCCAAAGGCTCGCCCCGCCCAATTCAATTGGCACTCAAAGACAACGGCGCCTGGAAGCCGCTCGACCTGCACTAGAACTGGTTGCATAAATGGTCTCGTGAAAGGGCACGACTTTTAGCCTGCCCTGAGCGTAGTCGAAGGGTGCCGCAAAAGTCGCATAAATACTGGGGCTTTAGCCCCTGAGGGAAGCTTCTCCATCGCTTCAGACTGTTTATGCAACCGAGTGTCCTGTCTCTGAAGTTCGCATCATAGTTGCGCTGTCATCCTGAGCGGAGTCCGCCGCGGCGGACGGAGTCGAAGGATCTGCGGTTGCTCCTCGCGACTTATGCCACCAACTTTGGAGACACCACACCAGGCGGGCGTATTAATCCTTCGCAGCCCAGATGCCCTGTCATCCTGTGCCACCAAACAGCCCAACCGTACCGCCGGTCTCCAGACCGGGGCACCCGGCGAGCGATTTTCGCTCGATTGGGCGGTAGACCGGCTGTAGTGCGGGTCTGCCGACCGGCACCCTCCAAAATCACTCCCTCGAAAATCCTCTCCACTTTTGCCGATAATTACCCAGCCCTGCCGCACAATCATTTCATGCAAACTGCATCCCAACGCGCAATTCCGCCCCCAAAACCCGAGCCCGCGCTGAAATTAAATAAAGAAAAAGAATTTCTATACCCCCCTGGGGTATATTTCACCAATTAACCCATTTGTTTTCAGTAAATCAACCTCGAAAAAACGGCAAAACGTCGTCGAAATTGGTACGATTTGGTCGCGCCAGATAATTGTTTTCCACGGGCGCCATTTTGTCCCGCATGGTGGTAGTGTCAACTATATAACTTATTCTAAACATCTTACAACCAAAGCAGCGAATCACACCCCCGCACCGCGAACGCCCCGTCCCAGGGGACCCCGAATCTAGGGTACCCGGCGATCTGCATGTGCAGACTCCTCAAGACTCCGAGGTGCGACCGAGCGCCTTACGCGTCGTGATGAACCGCTTTGGTCAACTGAGTCACGTTTCGAAGGTAGGACTTGGCACGCTTCAAGCCGGATCGGATGCCCGTCACGGGCGTCAACCCCAGACGGTAGTTAGACAAAATGCGGGAGATCGCACTTCGAATCTCCGGCGGCAGCCCGGTCTCATTTTCGAGTTCGCGCCAATGCAGAGCGGAATCATCGTTCAGTTGGATTCTTCGAATGAGCGCTGGAGCAACTTTATGAGGGAGCGTCGGACATGCGCCAAGCCTTCCCAGGGCTAACAGCGCAGCCATGGTTCGTAAGCACTTCTCGCAGCGCCCGCAGTTGTGCTCCCGTTCGCTTTCCCAGCACACGCGAAGGGCCTTGAGAGCGACATCGCTCTTGGCAATCAGAGCCAGCTTCTGTAGACGGTTGGCCTCAAGCCCATCGTGCAAAAAGCTCACTGACTCAGATGACCAAAGCGGATCAAGCAGCGGATGCGAGCCCCACGGATGCAAGTCGGCGTATGGATGGCTCGAACCGATGATGCATTCGCCAACCAAAGAGGAAAGGGCGTGTCCCACCATAGCAAGGGCCGCGCCGTGATACATGCCCCAGGCCGCGTAACGATCGCTGAAATCGCGAATGTTGGTTCGAACCACGATGAGCTCTTTGCCAAAGTCTGCCGCGACCTTCTGTGCAGACGCTTGCGCAAGAGAGAACAGCTCGTTCTGGGTTAGCCCGATATCGAAGCCTTGTACCAGCACTAAGTGCGAAACCGAGTCCTGGTTTTTGAGCAATGAGTAAAGAGAATCAACTCCGCCCGAAAAGAAAAGCCCCACACCTTCGGCACGGTGAACGCTGCCCGCATCCGAACGCGCTCGAACCTCCACGCGTTGCAAAGTGCGCGATGTCCAGGAGGAAAGAAGATCCCTGAATCTCCGGTGCCGTCTGCAACAGGCGCGCCGAGATGGGCGGCTCAATCTGCAAGTCGGTTCCGCTTGCCATCGCTGCGGGCAACACGGCGGGAAACACCCAATTGTGATTGGAAGGAGATGCCGGAGCTTCTATGCGAAGCTCAAACCTGAAGGCGCCAGCAGATATCTCGCAGGCGCTTGAATCCACCGCTCGGACGAACATGGACTGACTCCGTACTCCACAACCGAAAGGGGGATTTCGACTGGCAAAACTTGGCTGCCGGCTGATGCCGTGCAGCACTGATTCATTGTAGCCCGGACTCCTCAACCGCGCACCCTCACGCCCCCGGCGCGTTCAACTCCACCAACCCCTCCGGCAGCGCCATCTCTACCCGCCTGCCTTCAAGGTCCAGCTTGCGCAAATAGCCTTTCGCGAACGGAATCAGCACCTCGCCGCGCGCCCCGCCCACCACCAACAGCGGCGCGGCCCCGCCCGAGCGGTCCACATCCGCTATCTCGCCCACTTCCACCGGCTCCGCTCCGGCCACATCCACCAACATGCAGCCGATCAGGTCGGCAATATAGGTCTCATCTTCGGCCAGCGGCGCACGTTCCGCTTGCGGGATAGCCACAATCAGCCCCTTGAGTTCTTCCGCCGCGGAAATCGAATCCACCCCCGCAAAGTGCAGCACCACGCCGCCCTTGTGCAGCCAGTGGTTGGCGAGCTCCACGGGACGAGCCTGATGTGAAGCGGACTTGGCCTCCCCAGTCCCCGGACGCGCGGGACCCGAAGCACCCACACTCGCACTCACACTCGCACTAGCACTCACACTCGCACTCGCACCCGCACTCGCGGGCAATAGCCACAACTGCCTTCGCTCAGCAAATTTTCCAGGGAAATCGGTGAGAATCTCGGCGAGAACCTCGCCTTTGCGGCCCTGCGGACGGCGTATCCGCGCCAGCCATACCCAGTTTTCCGTCGCTGCTGGCATGGCTACCTCCGCCCACTGCAGGCTGCAGCAGCGTGAGCGCCAGCCATGCTAGAACTGGTTGCATAAATCCAGTTTTGATTGGGCACGGCTTCAGCCGTGCCATCAAGAGTGCATAAACAGCGGGGCTTTAGCCCCTGAGGAACGCTTTTCAATCAGTGGGGCGGATTGATGCAACCAGCCCTACGCTTCGTCGTCCTCTTCCAAAATGTCGAGCGTGTAGCGGTGGTGCAGCTTCATGCTCACCGCGCCCAGGATGGTGCGGACCGAGCGTGCGGTACGCCCCTGCTTGCCGATGACTTTGCCCACGTCCTGCGCCGCCACGCGGAGTCGCAGCACCGTGTTCTCGTCGCGGTTCACGGACTCTACTTCCACGGCTTGCGGTTCATCCACAAGAGCCCGCGCAATCTCGCGGACCAACTCGTCAACTTGCACCATTTCAGCTTGGGTCATGATCTTGCCTCTGACCTTCAACGTTCAAGAATTGGCACTCTGGGACCGTGCGCGAATAGTACCACGTGTCGCCACCCGAAGCAAAGACTTGCGCAAGCACTTACGCCCCGCCCAGACCCTTCGGCCGCGGGCACGGCGCAATGATAGCCGGTGCTTAGACCGCGGCCGTTTCCGAAACCGCCGGCACAACCGCCGGGTTCTTCGCCACCAGCTTCTCCATGATCAGCGAAAGCTGAGCGCCCTGGCCGCGCCAGTAGGCGATCCGATCGTGCTTCAACACCACCGTGGCCGGGTTAGTGCGCGGGTTATAGGTGCCCACCACCTCAATCGAACGGCCGTTGCGGGCGCGGTCCTTCTCGATCACTACGATGCGGTAATACGGTTGCTTGGGGGCGCCAACGCGCGCCAAACGAATCATGACCACGGTTATACAGTTCCTTTCAGATGCACATCTCTGTTGGGGTCTTTAGGGCGCCTGGGGCTCCGGCGGTTTGCCGGCCGGTGCGCATCCACGGGCTATGGCCAGACTCCTCGTCCAGCCTGGGCAAGACTCAACACCTAAGTATCGCTGAAACCGGGCCTTCGAGGCAAATCTTCTGCGCTACGTGGAAAGCAGCCCAAAGCAGCAGGAAAATCGCCTGAACCAAATCAGGACACTACCGCTGCCGGCCCATAATCGCTCCAAAATACCTCAATCGCACCCATTCCGCCGCGCAAACGCTTATCCTTTCGTGTTATACCTTCGATTTAAGGCGCGGGCGAATCCAATAACAATCCGCCGGGCCAACCACATGAACCGGGAATACCACGAATGGCAATCCGTCCGCCTGGCCCGCTCCATGGAGCTGCTCGTCTTTGGCCACGCGGGACTGCCCGTGCTGGTCTTCCCCACCTCCGGCGGCCGCTTTTTTGACTTCGAGGATCACGGCATGGTTGCCGCGCTCGCCGGCAGCATTGACGCCGGCCAGTTGCAGCTCTATTGCGTCGATTCCGTCGATCGCGAGAGCTGGTACAACCGCCAAATCGCTCCCAGCCGCCGCCTCGCCCGCCACATGCAGTACGAGGCCTACCTTCTCGACGAAGTGCTCCCCTTCGTCCGCGGCAAAAACTTTGACCCGCGGCTGCTTGCGCTTGGCACCAGCTTTGGCGGCTACCACGCAGTCAATATCGCCCTGCGCTATCCCGAACTCTTCAGCGGGTTTTTCTCCATGTCGGGCGTCTTCGATCTCACCGGCTTTCTGCAGGGCTACTACGATCGCTATTGCTACTTCCATCTGCCCACGCATTACCTGCCCCGGCTTGAGAACCAGCAAACCATCGAGCGTATTCGCGCCAATCATTATGTGCTGGCCACCGGATGGGACGATCAATGCCTCGAGCAGAACCAGGAACTCGACCGCATTTTGACCGCCAGGGGAATTCCGCACGATTTGCACGTCTGGGATGCACAGAACTCGCACGACTGGCCCACCTGGCAGCGCATGGTGCAGGATATTCTGGTGCAGGGACTTGAGAATTACCGCACGGCCGGCGTCGGAACGGAGAGCCCCCGCAACATCTTCGCGGAGGCATAGCCATGAGCCAACTGAACCCCTACGAGAAGTTTCTCGACGGACGGCCTTTGGATACGATCCTGGCCGCAACACCCGATGCGATTGCGAAATACCTTGAAATCCTCGGCCCGAAGCAATCGACAAAACCGGCTCCCGGCAAATGGAGCGCGGCCGAAATCGTCAACCATCTCGCCGATTGCGAAATCGTCTTCGCCTTCCGCCTGCGCCAGACGCTCGCTGAAGATAACCCGACCATTCAGCCTTTCGATCAGGACAAATGGGCGGCGCAGTACTCAGGCATTCCCACTGCCGATGCGCTTCAGACCTTCTCCGCGCTGCGCAAATGGAACCTGCGCCTCATCCACTCCGCGTTGCCCGCCGCCGCAGGCAGAACCGTAACCCACCCCGAGCGCGGCGCCATGACCTTCCAAACTCTGGTAGAAACCATGGCCGGCCACGACCTGAATCACCTCGCACAATTGCAGCGCATCGCCGAGCCGCCAGCCAACTGATCCAACCCGTCAATACAGTCCGTCAATACTGACCTTTGGTTGCCCCATCCATTCCGCGTCTTGTGCGGAATGGGTGGGATAGCAAGACCCCAACCCACCACCTTCAACTCAGCACAAAAAAATGGGTGCCCCACGTCCCTGGCTTTTGGGGACGTGGAAAAGCACAAACCCCACCCGCCACTTTCAACTCAGCACAAAAAATGGGTGCCCCATCCATTCCGCGTCTTCCGCGGAATGGGTGGGAAAGCACAAACCCCAACCCACCACTTTCAACTCAGCACAATAATTGGGTGCCCCACGTCCCTGGCTTTTGGGGACGTGGGAAAGCACAAGCCCCAACCCACCACCTTCAACTAAGCACAAAAAATGGGTGCCCCATCCATTCCGCGCATTCTGCGGAATGGGTGGGAAAGCACGGCACTACTTGAAGGCCGGATCAACAGCAGCTAACTCGCCGTCCTCTTCAGCAGCCACGCCATGTTCTGTCCCAGCGTCTTCATGGTCCGGATGCCCTCTTCGTCCTTTTCCACGTCGCCAATCTCGCGGCCAATGCCGATATTCCAATAAGACGAGCCGGGAACGATCATCTCGCTGATCAGAAAAAAATGATTGAGCGTGTCAAAGGCGTGCATGGCGCCGGCCCGCCGCACCGCAACCACCCCCGCGCCCACCTTGCGCCGAAAGATGCCGCCGTTCGACATCGACACCAGGCAGGCGCGGTCGATCAGCGCCTTCATCTCCGCCGTCACATCGGATACATAGGTCGGCGAGCCCAGTAGGATCCCGTCTGCCTGCTCCATCTTTTCGATGTACGTGTTGCCCATGTCGTTCTTCTGTCCGCAGCGCCGGTCCTTATTCTTCGAACACTCGCGGCACGCCAGGCACCCGTGAATCTTAGCGCCGCTCATCTCGATCAACTCGGTCGCGATGCCCTCATTCTCCAGTTCCTTCAGCACGTACCCCAGCAAAATCGCGGTATTCCCACCCTTGCGCGCGCTCCCGTTCAGCGCCACAACCTTCAATTCTTTCCCTTCCATTCGTCCCGTCTCCCTTTTCTCTTGGTGTGATCTAGCGTGGTAAGCCAAAAAATTCGCATCACAATGGAACTGTCATCCTGAGCGGAGGTCGCCGCGGCGACCGGAGTCCAAGGATCTGCGGTTGCTCTTCAGCGGATTTCAGCATCAGCACCGCCAGCCCCGCTAACCCCGCTGCCTCCCTCGAACCCTCTATTGTCCCTCCATCCGCCCGCGCGGTCTGTGACGCATGAAATAATCACTCAAACACCGGGAACCTTTTTGCATGCCGCGCGGTCAAACGAGATAGCGCCCACAACCACGCCCATGCCGCAAAATTCTTCGCGCAAGAATCGCGGGCGCTCGCGTTCATCGGTCGAGAGGCTGCCATCCGGGCTCCCTCCCAATCCCATCACCAAGCTCTTTTGAGGAGGAGTCATGCGCCGTTCCCTTCTTGCCGTTCTGCTTTTTGTTGCGCCGTTCGCGCTTCCCGCCCAAACCGCCAAAGCCCCCGCTGCTCAAACTTCCGCCGCGCCCGCCGCCCAAACCTCCATCGACCTGCCGGTGCGCAAGGTCGTGCTCTACAAAAACGGCGTGGGCTACTTTGAGCACGCCGGCACCGTCAACGGCAACCAGCGCGTCTCCGTAGACTTCACCTCGACGCAGTTGAACGACGTCTTGCAATCGCTCACCGCGCTCGACTCGAACGGCGGCATCATCGGCGCCGTCGGCTACAACTCCACCATGCCCATCGAGCAGCAGTTAAACACCCTGGCCCTCGGCCTCAAGGACCACCCCGCGACCCTCGATGTCTATCAGGCCCTCCGCGGCCAGCGCGTGGAGGTGACCGGCGTCGGCGCTCCGCTCTCGGGCCGCCTCGTCAGCATCGAATCCCGCAAGGAGACCGACAAAAACGGCGCTGCCTCCGCGGACCATTACTACCTCATCCTCGAAACCGACACCGGCGCGCTGCGCACCGCGGAACTCACCGACGCCGTCTCCGTGCGCATGATCGATCCCACCCTCGAAAAGCAATTCGCGTCGTATCTTGAAATCATCGCCTCGGCGCGCGATCAGCAGTTGCGTCATCTCACTCTCGAAGACCGCGGCCAGGGCCAGCGTCAGCTTCAGGTCAGCTACATCAGCGAAGTCCCGGTCTGGAAATCCACCTACCGCATCGTCTTCCCGCGCGACCCCAACGGCAAAGCCACTCTCCAGGGATGGGCCGTGGTCGATAACACCGTCGGCGTGGATTGGGATAATGTACAGCTTTCGCTCGTAGCCGGCGCGCCGCAAAGTTTCATCCAGCCGCTCTCGCAGCCGCTCTACATCCAGCGCCCCACCATTCAGATCGCAACGGTCGTGCAAAATGCGCCCATCACCAGCGAGGCGGCCGAAAGCGATGTGCTCAAGAGCGGGGATGTGGATACGCTGGCCCTCAATGGCCGGGATACAACTGAGCTGATGAGCAATCAGCTCACGGTGCCCGCCAGGATCCCGCGCCGCATGCCAATGGCGGCCGAGGCACCATACGGGACGTCCGGAGGGTTGGTGCGCAACGGCGCAAACTTCGCCGGTTCCGGCGGCGGACTCGGCTCGGGCAATGGCTACGGCGGCGGCGTCTACCGCGCCTCGGACGCCATGCACGAAGGCGACGTCTCCACCAACGCCTTCGACGACTTCTTCGAATACGCGCTCACCCAGCCTGTCACCATCCACAAAAATCAATCGGCCATGGTGCCCATCCTGCAGCAGGATCTGCCCGCCACGCATGTAACTTTGTGGTCCGACACGTACCCCACGCCCCTGCGCGCCATCTGGCTTGAAAACAATTCCAAGCTCACGCTCGATTCCGGCAGCTTCTCAATCTTCGAAAGCGGCGAATTCGCCGGCGAGGGCCTGCTCGATCCCATCCATCCCGGCGAAAAGCGCCTGCTCTCCTACGCCGTTGACCAGGCCGTGAAGGTGCGCCGTGGCGACCTTTCGCAAACCCGGACTCTGCATCACATCGCCATGCACGAGGGCATTCTGGTCGAAACCACGAGCACCGTCACCGACACCAACTACGTCGTCACCAACGCCGCCGATCAAATCCGCGCAGTAGTCGTTGAACACTCGCGCCAGCCGGGCGCAGAGCTCGATTCCGATCTCAAGCCCGACGAGACCACGGCCACGGCCTACCGTTTTCGCCTCGCCGTCGATCCCCACCAGACCAAGGAACTCAAAGTGCGCGAGCACGCCAACATCTCGGAAAGGATACAAATCGGCACGCAATCCGATAACGTGGAAACTCTCATTGCCGTCGGCGATTATTCGCCCGCGCTCGCCGAGAAGTTAAAGCCGGCCATCGAAGCCCAGACCGCCCTCGCCGCTCTGAACGCCAAGATCGATGAAGTCACCGAAAAGCAAAAGACCCTCGCCGACGACGAGAACCGCTATCGCGAAAACCTGAAGGCCCTGAAAGACACGGCCACGGCCAAGCGCTTTGTCGATGAGTTGAATCAGGCCGAAGACGCCATCGATGCCGCGCGCAAGGAACAGACCGATCTCGAGAAGCAACGCGACGCAGCCCAGGCCCATCTCGACATCGTAATCTCCAACCTCTCCTTCGACACCGATCTCGACGTCGTGCTCTCAAAAACGGGGAGTAGCGAGTAGGCAACAGGCGGTTGGGACAGTGTGAAGTGTGAGTGTGAGTGTGTCTCGATCTCCGCGCACACTCACACCCACACCCAAACCCACACTCACACTCACACTCATCACTCACCACTCACCACGAATCGCCTGTGCCCCATCCATTCGGTTGCCGCGGCGACCGAATGGGTGGGATAGCACGAACTCCGTTGGCGCGAGTTCATGAGGCTGAAAAACTAGGAGCTGACAACTAACGTAAACTGAAGCCGTGCGCACCGCGGCTCGCCGCCGCGCACGGAGGACCGGCGCGTGAAGAAGATTGGCATCCTGTTCGGCGTGGAGAACAGTTTTCCCAGCGCCCTGGTCGAAAAAATCAACGCCCAAAATCCCGACGGCATCCGCGCCGAATTCGTCCTCACCGGCGCAGTCTCGCATCACCAGGCTCCGCGCTACGCGGTCATCGTCGATCGCATCTCGCACGACGTGCCCTTTTATCGCGCCTATCTCAAGCAGGCCGCGCTCTTGGGCGCCATCGTCCTCAACAATCCCTTCTGGGCCGCGGCCGACGACAAATTCTTCAACTACGCGCTCGCCGCGCGCCT
This sequence comes from uncultured Acidobacteriaceae bacterium, assembly GCA_963762945.1. GTDB lineage: Bacteria > Acidobacteriota > Terriglobia > Terriglobales > Acidobacteriaceae > Telmatobacter. Next base: position 9,829 of record CAVXOO010000382.1, read on the forward strand.
GGGCGTGGCCGTGCCGCCCACTGTGCTTCTGCCGCATAAGAATCTTCCCAACGCAACCAGCGAAAAATCCATGCGCAATCTCGAATTCCCTCTCGATTGGGACGCCGTCTTTGCCGCCATCGGCGAACATGGTTTCCTCAAGCCCATCGACGGCGGCGGATGGCGCGACGTGCACGAGGTGCACAGCCGCCAGGAGTTCTTCCGCGCCTTCGACCAGTCGCGCGACCTGTGCATGGTCTTCCAAAAGGCAGTCGATTTCACGGAATACTTCCGCTGCTTCGTCGTCGGGCAAAAGAAAGTGCGCATCATGCCCTACGACCCGCGCCGCCCGCACGCCGAGCGCTATTTCAAGGACGCGGCCCGGCCCAGAACCCTCCACGCCCGCCTGCTTTGGAGAAAGATGGAAGAGGACTCGATCAAGCTCTGCCGCGCCCTCGGCTACGAACTGAACTCCGTCGAATTCGCGGTGAAGGATGGAATCCCCTACGCAATCGACTTCATGAATCCCGTGCCCGACGCCGATGTGCACTCCGTCGGCGCAGCGCACTTCGCATGGATCGTCGATCAGGTTGCAGACCTGGCCATCAACCGCGCCCGATCCGCCTCGCGCACTCCCGCATTCAGCTCGTCGGCGTATCTGGGCGCGGCGTCCACTGCGAATCCCTCAAGCAAGCAGCCCGCAACCAAGAAATCGCCCGCATCGGCACCAGGCAAAGCGAAAGATCCAGGCGATTAAAGCCACTCTGTGGACTAAGAACTGCGAACCAAGAACTGCGAACTATCTTTAATACCCGTTCGCCACCAGCCAGGCTTCGGTCAGATCAAATGTAGATTTCTTTTCAGCCCGCATCTGCATCGCGGCCAGCTTCACCAGTACATCGGCCTCGATGTTCACCGGCGCGCCCACGCCAAGCGCGTGAAGATTGGTGCGCCAGTAGGTAAGCGGCAAAATAGCGATCGAAATCTCTTCGCCGTCAAAACCGGCAATCGTCAGGCTGATGCCCTCGACGGCCACCGAGCCTTTCTCGACCATCCATTGGCGGACGTTTTCGGGCGCTCGAACTTTAAGCGTCCAGTCAGTGGTCTGGCGGTCGAAATTGGGGCTCGATTCTGGAATGACGGGATCGAGCGCGGTCATCACCCCAGTACCATCGACGTGACCCTGCACAATGTGGCCGCCCAAAGGGCTGCCAGCCGCGGTGGGCAGTTCCAGATTCACACGCGCGCCGGGCGCGAGCGTGCCCAGTGAAGTGCGGTCGAGGGTTTCCTGCGCAAGATCCGCGTGAAAGTAGGTGGGGTCGAGGTCGAGCGCGGTCAGGCAGACGCCGGAGACGCCCAACGAGTCGCCTTCACGCAGGCGCGAGGCAATACCCGGTGCTTCCACGGTAATGCGCCGCACGCCGCCGCGATCGGTGAGGCTGACGAGAGTTCCCGTCTGCTCAATGATGCCGGTAAACATGCTTTGATTTTAGGGAGCGAGGGAGCTAGGGGGCAAGGAAGAGTGCTCAGGACTGAAGGGCCGCCTGTCTGCTGTCTTAGTCAGCTGCTACGTGTTCTGGGACGGGCTCGGCGACGATGCGGGGGCCGGAAGTAAGCGAACGATAGGCTAACAAGAGCTTCACACGCCAGCGCAAAATCATGCCGAAGGCCAGCAGATAGAAGATGGCGCCAGTCTGTTCGAGCGAGAGAAAGCTGTCGAAGTAGCCGCGCGCTGCCCAACGGATAAGCGCGAGCACAATGATGACCGCAAAAAACATGCTGGAGCGCTTCATGCGAATCTCGCCGTTGTGCCAGTGCAAATCCGAAGTGAGCAGCAGCGGGTAGGCCAGGACGACGGCGCCGACGAGGAATGCGGCGAAGCCCCAGAGAAACGGCACGCGGCACGGCGGATAGATAAACATGCAGAATCCCGTGGCCATCCCCAGCGGCGGCATCACGATCTTTTTCAGCGTCACCGCCGTGCGGCCCTCGCGCACGCGCCAGGCCAGCACGCCGGCCAGTCCGCCAAGGGAGACGATAGCCGTCAGAACCGGACTAGAGACCATGAGATTTGCCTTTCCGATCTTGCTGCGCACGAGCAAAAGCCGCGGTGTTTCTTTCCTCGTGCTCAGTTGCCCGCACGCCGCGACGCATCTCTATTGTAATTGGATGCCTTGAGTCCGAAAAACGCCTCATATATTCCGGGCAGCGCCAACTTCTCTCTCTGGATTTAAAATAGCAAAAGCGAGTCAGGCTTTCTCACTGCCCGGCAATTCCCTAACCCTGCTTCGCGAATCGGAGACAGCCCATGGCATTGTTCAAGACTTCGAATCCAGCGCTCAGCCAGAACACCTTCAGCAGCTTTGCGCAGAGCCAGTACGGCGGGAACCTGGTGGACGCCTCGGCGCGCATGTCGCTGAGCGGCACCGTCAACAAGACCGGCATTCTGCTGCTGTGCGCAGTGGCCACCGCGGCGTGGACGTGGAACTCCTTCATGCAGACGCACGATCTAAGCTTTGCCGGTCCGGCGGTGCTCGTGGGCGCGTTCGGCGGATTCATCGTCGCCATGGTGACCATCTTCAAAAAGGAGTGGTCGCCAATCACCTCGCCCATCTACGCGCTGCTTGAAGGCCTGGCTCTGGGCGGGTTGTCGGCCGTTCTTCGAACTGCGCTATCCCGGCATCGCCATGGAGGCCGTGGCGCTCACCTTCGGCACTTTGTTCGTGATGCTGCTGGCATACAAGTCTGGACTGATCAAGGTCACGCAGAAGTTTCGCATGGGCGTGGTCGCGGCCACGGGCGCCATCTTTGTCTTTTACATGATCCAGTTGGTGCTCGGTCTCTTCGGCATTCAGTTCGCCACCATCAACGGCGCCGGGCCCATCGGCATCGCCATCAGCCTCGTCATCGTGGCCGTCGCGGCGCTCAACCTGGTGCTGGACTTCGATTTCGTCGAGCAGGGCGTAGCCGCCGGCGCTCCCAAATACATGGAGTGGTACGCGGCCTTCGGCATCATCGTCACGCTGGTATGGCTGTACCTGGAAATGCTGCGCCTCCTCTCGAAGTTCCGCAGCAGAAACTGAAAGCTGTTTTCGGCCGGCAGCCGTCAGCTTTTTTGTGGGGCGATCAAACAACGCAACGGACGCGGAGCCGTGCGCGAACTTGCGAACTCGCGATGTCGCGCAGCGACGCGAACTCGCGAACCTGCTCACCCAAGTAAACTGGAGAGGATGCTCTCCCGTCTTTTTGGCAAATCCGAACCCGAGCAAGACGCTGGTCCAAAGCCAGGAAATATCTTCGACCGAATGAAGCAGGCGGTCTCGCGAACCCGCGAGAGCTTCGCGGAAAAAATCGCCGATCTCGCCGCTCTCACCCGCACCGTCAACGAAAAGGCCCTCGACAATCTCGAAGCCGTACTGCTCACGAGCGACCTCGGCATCGAAACCACCACCGCCATACTCGACGCGCTCCGCGATCGCGCCCGTCACAAGGCCATCGAGGGCGGCGCAGAACTCCGCGCTCTCTTGAAACAGCAGTTAGTCGCCATCCTTCGTGCCCCTCAAGGGGCGTCCGCCGCACTGCAAGCGCCGCCGCCCAGAGTGACATTTCTCGTCGGCGTCAACGGCACCGGCAAAACCACTTCGAGCGGCAAGCTCGCCGCCTGGTCCCGCGCGCAAGGGCACTCCGTGCTGCTCTGCGCTGCGGATACCTTTCGCGCCGCGGCCATTGAGCAGTTAGAAATCTGGGCCGAGCGTTCCGGCGTCGAGATGATCAAGACCAAGCAGGGCGGCGACCCCGCAGCCGTGCTCTACGACGCCATCGCCGCCGCCAAGGCGCGCCACATCGACGAGCTCTATGTCGACACCGCCGGCCGCCTCCACACCAAGTCCGGACTCATGGACGAGCTGGACAAGATGCGCCGGACAGCGGCTCGGCTCATTCCCGGCGCGCCCCACGAAGTCCTCCTCGTCATGGACGCGACTACGGGCCAGAACGGCCTGCAGCAGGCCCGCCAGTTCACGCAATCGGCCGGCGTCACTGGAATTCTGCTAACAAAGTTAGACGGCACCGCCAAAGGCGGCATCGCAGTAGCCATCGCCCGCGAACTCAATCTCCCAGTCCGCTACGTAGGCGTCGGCGAAAAAATGACCGACCTGCTCGAGTTCTCGCCAGAAGAGTTTGTCGATTCGCTGCTGGAATGAGGGAGAATACCCAATTGACAGCCATGCACCGACCGGCCAAAGCCAAACAGAAGCCTCCGCATGCCTTCGTTCTCGAAGCCCTCGCCCCGCTCGACCCCGAGGTGCGCCGCATGTTCTCTGGCTTCGCCGTCTACATCGGTGACCGCATAGTCTGCATGCTCCGCAACCATCTCCGATCACCTCAGGACAACGGCCTCTGGCTTGTCCTCTCAGAAACCACGGATCCCGCCGATCCCCAGCTTCGCCGCGAGTTCCGCTCGCTCCGCCCCATCGAGATGCTCGGCAACAAAATCGGCCACTGGCGTCTCCTTCCCAGTGACGGCCCTGACTTTGAAAAGGAGGCTCTCCACGCCTGCGACCTGTTGCTCCGCCACGATCCCCGCCTTGGCCGTGTCCCCAAATCGCGCCGCTAGCGGCCATTCCGCCGATTTACACTTGATTGTTCTAGTTCGAAACGAGAAGCGCCCATGAGCAATCAACTCGACCAAGACACCTACTGGATGCGCCGCGCCCTCGAACTCGCGCGCCGCGGCATTGGCGTCACTTCGCCCAATCCCGCCGTGGGCTGCGTGATCCTCGACCGCGCCGGCCAGGTCGTGGGCGAAGGCTGGCACGAGCAACGAGAGATGAATGAAGAACATGCAAGACACG
>CAVXOO010000383.1:0-31380 GCA_963762945.1 uncultured Acidobacteriaceae bacterium
CCTCTGATGTCTCCGATAGCCGGCTTGACGCCGGCCGCAGCAGGAGAACGGCAGATGATCCATACACCACGCGTTCCGTCCCCGGCCCGCCCGATGGTGATGCTCATGTGTGGCCTGCCGATGCGCTGTCGGCGCTTCACCTCGAACCCAGCCCGCCCGCGCATCCCTGACCTCGGTCCCGAAAGGACCCTCCATGTTGCAGTCCCACGTCATCGATATCGACGGCGCTTTCGTCGGAGCCGCTGTTCGCCTGGATAAGGGCTACCGTTTCATCGCCACCGACATGAAGCTGGATGAACTTGACGGATCGATCTGGCCGACCCTGGCGGACGTCCAACGTCTTGCCCGGCGCATCTACCTCGGCGGTGCTGAGCGACCGCCCGGTGATGATCAAGGCCGCCATCGGGATCGACCTGCCGTTCCCTGAGGTAGCGCGGAAAGCGCCGTTGGGCACGAACCGTGCCGCGAACTTCTGGGACTGCCTGGTCTGGATGCTAATTGGTAACGACAAATCTGGCGCACCCGCCGCGTTGGCACTGCTTGCAACCGAAACGTATGGGCCGCGGGGTGGGACGCAGCGCCGCGGGCTGCCTCTGTGGGTTTGTTCCGCATGCGGTGGATGCATTTCTGCTGCAACGATCAGACCGGCATGATAGACGCGCGGCGCTGCAGAGGAGGCCCGCGACCGTGTTCGCTCGAGAAATTCGACTTTGGTGCACACGTTTTCGGTGTGGTGACCGAACATTCCTGGCGCTCGCCTGCTTGCTCAATGTGCTGTTGCGACTGCCATTGCTGCTGATCGATGTCACACCGACATCGGATCCCGGCTGGTATTTCGATCGGGCGCGAGAGGTGGCCCAGGGCGCAGGTTACGCGCAGGACGGCGTCCCGACGGCATTTTGGCCGGTAGGGTGGCCAGGCTTCCTCGGCGGTCTGCTGCGGCTTTTCGGCCCCGAGGTTGTTGTCGGGGAACTGGCGAATTTGGTCCTCTCGACGCTCATTGTCTGCCTTGTGGCCCTCATCGGCAGGCGGTTGTTCCCGGACAGCACCGTTTGGAGACTGGCGGTGGTGATTATAGCCGTGTTGCCCAACCAGATCGCGTATGTACCACTTCTGTCGGCCGAGATCTTCTTTGAGTTCCTTCTTCTGCTGGGCTTTTTGCTGGTGATGTCCCGATCCGTGATTGGCCTGATTGCCGCCGGCCTGGTGTTCGGCGTGGCCGCATTGACCAAGTCCCAGGCTATCCTACTTCCGATTTTCATTCCACTTCCGCTGCTGGGCTTACGCGATCGCTGGTATGGCTTCACACGGTACATGAGGGTCGTTCTTATCACGGGCGTCGCCATGATGACCGTGATCCTGCCGTGGACGGTGCGAAATTATGCGGTGCTAGGCGCCTTCGTGCCGATTTCAACCAACGGGGGATACACGTTCCTGACAGGAAACAACCCGAGCGCGCGAGGAACCTATACCCCCAATGATTCACTGGTGACCGACCTGTCTGTGAACCCGAAGGATCAGGTGCAAGTTCACCGTGTTGCACGTGAACGGGCGTGGCATTGGATCGAACAGAACCCGGCGGGCTTCATCAAACTGATCCCGCTAAAAGTCTGGAACCTGTGGGTAGGCGACGGAGAGGCCGAATGGGACTGCTAGGGCGAACATTGGTTGCTATATACGAAAAATTATCAACAAGAAGATGGCTGATCCGTATACCCGACGTACTTCGTCCGTATATGGGTAAAGAAGATATAATAAAGGCTCGGTGAGCGTGAAATTGCGGCGAATTTGTTAGGTGATCCAGACTAAATACTTGCATCCAGTGTGTATTATGTGTATAATAATATTTATAAGGCCTGGAAGCACATGAATAGCCGCGATTTAATTAATAAGCTTTTAGAAGACGGCTGGCTGCACGTGGCTACTCGCGGTAGTCATTGGCAATTTCGGCACCCTGATAAGCCGGGTAGAGTGACAGTTCCTCACCCAAAAAAAGACCTGCCTCTTGGAACCGTGCGAAGCATTTTTAGGCAGGCCAAACTAAAATAAACTGGGGAGAATTATGACGACTTATATTGGTTTGATCAGGAAAGACAAAAAAAGCGACTTTGGCGTTGAATTTCCTGATTTTCCCGGCTGTATTACCGCCGGAAAGAGCCTTTCTGAGGCTCACGCGATGGCGCAAGAAGCCCTCAATGCTCATATAGAATTTATGGCTGAAGATGGGGAGGTTATTCCTGAGCCAAGTTCTTTAGAAGAGATCATGGTAAATGCAGATTATAAAGACACGGTGGCTGTTATTGTGGAAGCAATTAATCCCTATGCTGTTAAACGAGTCAACTTGACATTCAGAGAAGATATCCTCGAAAAAATTTACCGTTTTGCTAAGTCTCAAGGTTTAACTCGCTCAAGCTTTTTAGCTTCGGCTGCGTTGCATGAGCTTAAGAAGGCCAATGCCCTATAAAAATTTGAGTATAAATTGGCCCTCAAAAAACAGCCTTGCCAATAAACAAGACTACCAGTGCCATGAATCCTGCTGCGATATCATCAAGCATGATGCCCCAATGGTCGGGGAAGCGTTTTTCTATGTATTTTATAGGCCAGGGTTTTATTATATCAAAAAGACGAAAAAGCACGAAAGCATATATTATTTCTGGGATATTAGGACCAAGAATTAAAAGTTAACCCAACGCCTACTACTTCATCGATTACGACTTGTTTGGGGTCGGGCTTTTGATAATATATAATACCATAGCCCGACGCCCACACGCCGATAAAGAAAAGTGCCAATAAGACCAGTTTTAGTGCAAGGGGCCACTGGTAATATACCGAGGGCACCCAAATAATGAGAGCTCCTAAAGACCCAATGGTACCTGGAGCAAAAGGAAAACGGCAGTAAAAGAACTCGGCCAGAAGGAGTGCAAAAGAATCAATTAAGCTTTTGCTCATTATGTTTTGCTAAGCCACCGGATTGTCATTGTTTCGGCGCAAAAATGCCGGAATGTCATAATCTTCAGCTTTCTTTTGATTGTCCTTTAGCTTGTGCTTCCATTTCCTGATTTTGCTCATCGATGGGAGCAAGAATAGGTACGCGTGGTAAAGGACTTACCGGCTGAGGAGGCTTAGTACCTAAGCCAGGATAGGTTGAATGCCCGGCACAATGCTTTCACGATTACTCATACCTTTTCTAATAAAGGTAGGAATATCGCGCGAACCATTGATGGTAGGAGGCAAGGATGTGTGCTGGATAACGTTGCCATAATGTTGCTCGGCTTTTTTGCGACCGATGAGTATCAAAACCAGTGGCAATAACCGTAATGGAGACTTCATCATCGCGTTCTGTATCCACTACGTAGCCAAAAATAATGTTGGCGTCCTCATGAGCTGCATCCGTTATAAGTTCGATAGCCGCATTTACTTCGTGAAGCGTAAGTGATGGACCACCAGTTACGTTTACGAGAATTCCCATGGCCCCTTCTACCGAAACGTCTTCAAGCAATGGGCTCGAGATGGCCTTCTGGGCCGCTTTAATGGCGCGACCTTCGCCGGAAGCCGTTCCAATGCCCATGAGCGCCATTCCTTGGTCGCTCATCACTGAAATAGCATCAGCAAAATCTACGTTAACGATACCTTGTTGCGTAATGATGTCACTAATGCCTTTAACCGCATTGAATAACACCTGGTCAGCCATGCGAAAGGCATCGAGCATAAGTCTGCTCGTCAGCCAGTTCTAAAGGCCGGTTATTGGGCACCACAATCAACGTATCCACTGACTGCTTCAGCGTTTCTACGCCCTTTTCCCAACTTTCGTCGCCGATTGCCTTCAAAAAGAAAGGGCTTAGTAACAACGCCCACGGTTAAGGCACCCAGGCGTCTTGCCACATCAGCAATGATGGGGGCAGCGCCTGTTCCCGTTCCGCCACCCATGCCCGCAGCAATAAATACCATGTCTGCGCCCAGCAAGAGCTCTTCAATGCGATCAATGCTTTCTTTCGCAGCGCTCGCGCCCACTTCCGGTTTTGCGCCAGCGCCAAGCCCTTTTGTGCAGCCCTGACCAAGCTGTAGCTTCATTTCTGCGGCATTGGCATCAAGTGCTTGGCAATCGGTGTTTGCCACGACAAATTCGACACTTGCTATGCCACGTTCAATCATGTTGTTAATGGCGTTTCCACCACCACCGCCAACACCAATCACCTTTATTCTTGGGCCTCGTTCTTGTATTTCGTCAAATTCTATCATTTTTAAAGCCTCCCCATTCCTCTAATATGTGTTATAAAAAAAAGTTTTTCAACAAAACTAAATCATATCTTGTAACCAAGCACTCATTCTGCGACGAACTTTCATGTAGATATTTTCATTCTTTGGTCTAAAATGACGTTGATCACAATATTTGGCGCCATAAAGCACCAATCCCACACCTGTAGCAGCAGTTGGGCTTTCGACGTCCATCAGGCCGCCAACACCGCGGGGAATGCCCAAGCGAACAGGCAGTCCGATAATTTCTTCAGCTATGTCAATCATGCCCGGCAATAAAGAAGAGCCACCAGTGATAACAATTCCTGAAGCCAAGAGCTCTGTAAGGCGCACACGTTCTAGCTCTCTTGACAATCTCAAAAGTTTCCCGGACGCGCGGCTCAAGAATTTCAGCTGAACTTCTGTCTCTTAAGCATACGATCCGGACGCTCACCAATGCTAGGTACTTCTATGAGCTCATCCAAATATTCAGCTTTTAGCGCAGCCGTTCCGTAGCGTTTCTTAATAAGCTCAGCACTTTCTTGAGGGGTTCTTATACGAATAGCTATGTCGTTCGTGAAATGCGGCCACCAATAGCTATTACCGACGTATGCTGAATACTGCCACCCAAAAATATAGCAATATGCAGTGCTGCCACCAATGTCTATTAAAGCAACTCCAAGCTCTTTTTCATCTTCGCCTAATACAGCATAGCTTGATGCCAGCTGCTCGCAACCATACCTGCTCCACAGAAATATCGCAGCGCTGGGCACATCTCACAATATTTTGTGCCGAAGTAACTGCGCCTGTTACTATATGAACTTTGCATTCCAGACGAACACCCGACATACCCAGGGGCTCTTTGATGCCATCTTGGTCATCTATTAAGTATCTTGAGGCAAAACGTGAAGAATTTCTCGATTGATGGGAATAGCCACTGCCCGCGCTGCATCGATTACTCTATCGATATCGCCTGCTCTAACTTCACCGTCTTTTACGTGAACTATACCATGGCTATTAATCCCCCGAATATGGCCGCCCGCTATGCCTGCATAAACGGCCGCAAAGATGGTCACCATGGTGATCAGGCCCGCACTGACGCCCTGGGCGTAGGTCATCTGCTCCTTGCCGATCCGCTCGCCGACCGTGACCACGATGCGCTTCCAGCCCACCATGGTACCCAGTCCCAAAGCCAGAGCCACAGCCACCTTCACCCAGATGGGGATGAACTTTGTGGCCTTGTCGAGCCCTCCCTGGTAGTTTTTCAGCGCGGCTTTCTCCTCGGCGGTAAAGGCCGGATCGTGGGCCGGGTCCATCATGCGCAGCGCGCGTCCGGTCAGATACATGTCGTTGCGGATGGTCGTCTGCGCCTGGGCTGGAATCGCATTGAGCGTCTTGTACGCGGAGACCTCGCGATTCAGTTCGTCCACCAGTTGGCTCAGCGCCAGCAGCGTCGTGGGCCGCAGTTGCCTGGTCTCGATGTATTCGGTCACTTCGGTGCGCGCATCGGGATCGGGCGTGTTCGGCTCGACATGCCGCTCCAGGATCTGCCCCGCCTGCGCCGAGGCCGCGATGAAAGTCTGCACCTCTGCCGGGCTGGTGTCGTGGTTGAGCGCGTAGGCCGTGGGCACCGTGCCGATCAGAATCAGCATGATCAGGCCCATGCCCTTTTGTCCGTCATTCGATCCATGGAAGAAACTAACGCCCGTGCAAGTGCCCACCATCAGCGCGCGAATCGGCCACGGCGGCGGCTGGTTGCCTTTGGGCGCTTGGTAGAACGACGGAAAACGCAGGAAGCGCCTGGAGAGAAGAAGCAGTATTCCGGCCAGCGCAAAGCCCAGCAGTGGCGAGATGAGAAGGGCCTCGAGAACCCGCATCACCTGGCTCCAGTCAAGACCCGAGGCGCTGCCGTGCATGTTGATCAACTGGCTGGCCAAGCCTACGCCGATGATGGAGCCGACCATGGTATGCGAGCTCGAGGCGGGAAGGCCGAACCACCACGTGCCCAGATTCCACAGAATGGCGGCAATCAGCAGCGCGAAGACCATGGCAAAGCCCGTGCCCGAGCTGACCTTGAGAATCAGCTCCACCGGCAGGAGCGTGATGACCGCAAAGGCTACCGTGCCCGACGACAGCAGCACTCCCGCCAGGTTGCAAATCCCCGACAGCACCACGGCGATCTGCGGCGGCAGAGAGTTGGTGTAAATCACCGTGGCCACGGCATTCGCGGTATCGTGAAAGCCGTTCACGAATTCGAATCCGAGCGCGATGGTCAGCGCCAGGCCCAGCAGCAGATAGGGCCCGATACCATTCACCGTCGCGCTATCGAGATCTCTGGCGACATGAACGCCGATATATCCCAGGCCGGCCGCGAGGGCCACCAGAAATACCCATACGCCCGTCCGGCTGCGGCTGCCGTTGAACCGCCGGTCGAGTTGGGAAACGGGCAGAGACGGAGAGCTGGGAATGACATGAACTGCCGTTGCGAGATCGGCCATCAGAAATCACCAGTGCGGCCGGAGAGATTCCGGATCCGACTGGGCCTCCCGGATGGAAACGCGACAACAGAGTGAATTTTCAAATGAAATAGAGATGAATTGGGGAGGGAGAAAGACGAGCCGGAGAGAATGGCGTTCATAAAACCTCAACAACCGCAGTTCTTCGCAGTTGTTTACCCGAACATGAGGAAATTGGAACCGGATTACAGACAAGTTTAAACCCGGCACCCCGAGAAACAGTGGAAGATGGCGGCACGCCGATTGTGAATGGAGGATTTCGCTTCCGTCAATGAATGATAAATATGATTGAAATATAAAGACTTATACAAAATAAGGCGGATCGCTCCCCGCTTTGGGACGGATTTTGGGAAAGCACTTGACAAGGATTGTGCCAAAACGGGCGCCGGCTCATGCGCCAGCGCCCCATCTAGCTCTTTTCGATCGACTTACTCCGGAAGCGTGAGCGTTCCCTTCACCGTGAAGCTTCCCGCGACCGCCGGTGCGCCGGTATCCGGCTGGCCGCCGCCCACTGAGATTGTATACGCGCCTTCGGCCACAATCGGTTCGCCGGCTTCGGTCACCATGCTCAGGTCGCGCGGCTTCAATTCAAAGTGCACCGTCTGCGACGCGCCCGGCTCAAGATGCACGCGCTCGAAGCCGCGCAATGCGCGCAGCGGCGCTCCAGGCACAGCCGGAAAACTCAGGTAAAGCTCGGCCACTTCGTCACCGGCGCGCGTGCCGGTGTTGGTCACGGTGGCCTCAACCACCACGGGCTGGCCGGCATCCACTGCCGAGGCCGGAACCATGAGCTTGCTATACGCGAACTTCGTGTAGCTCAAGCCATAGCCGAAGGGATAGAGCGGCGTTCCAGTGAAGTAGCGATACGTGCGGCCCTTCATGGCGTAGTCCTCGAAGGGCGGCAACTGGTCGAACACCTTTGTAAAACGTGACGGGCAGACGGCCGGCAGGATTGTTCTTTCCGGAAAGAGTTTGGGCCACCGCGGTTCCACCCTCCTCGCCCGGATACCACGCGTCGAGAATGGCATTGGCGTGCGCGTCGGCCCAGTTCACTGCCAGGGCGCTGCCGTTGGTAAGAACCACGACCAGCGGTTTGCCGGTGGCAGCGAGGGTCTCAAGAAGCTTTTGCTCGGGCTCGGGCAGGTCCAGACTGGTGCGATCGCCGCCCTTGAAGCCGGGCTCAATCACATTCCTCTCCTCGCCTTCGAGCTCGCTGGTAATGCCGACCACGGCTACGACGACATCGGCATTCTGCGCTGCCGCGGTCACCGACGGGTCCACGCGGTTATCGATCTTGCCCCACACCAGCTTCAGATGCGGAGCCGTGTTGCCCGTTCTCTGGTAGTCGACTTCGAGCTTGTACGCCTTGCCGGCTTCGAGATGCGTTTTCCCGGTGACCGTCTCCACGCCGTGCGGGTAATTCGCCATCGTCACCGGCCTGCCATCGACAAACACCCTGAAGAAACCATCAGTCTCAACGCCCAGATTGTAATCGCCGGTTTCTGTCGGTGTGAGCGTCGTCTCCCAGCGCACGGTCAGAGGATCGGCCTTTTCTGCTTCGGCCGGCAGCGGCTGCGCGCCAATGTCGATCCCCGGCTCGATGCGGGTGGCCAATGCAGAATTGTCGTTGGTGTGCTCGACGTAGAAGCTCACGATGTTCTTGTTCAGATATGTGGCTTTGACGCCGGGTTTTCCATCGATCGAGAACAGCGCGTCCGGCACCGGCTCGGTATGCTTGCTCAGATAGCCCGTGCCCTCGATAAAGTTGATCGTGTCCCCAGCGAATTCCTGCTTGAGCCCTTCCAGAATCGACACCGTGTGCGTGGGGATGCCGTTGTAGTTGCCGAGCAGCATGCGCGTCTGCGCCGCTAAAGGACCCACCACCAGAATCTTTGTTCCGGTGGTTTTGAGCGGCAGTGTGCCGTCGTTCTTGAGCAGGACCAGCGACTCATTGGCCAGCTTAAGCGCCAGGGCGCGATGCTCGGCGCTATCCAGCTCGCTCGCCGCAATCCTGGTGTAGGGAACCATCTGAGGCGGGTCGAAGAGCCCCAGCTTGATGCGCGCCGTAAACAGCCGCACCAGAGCGGTGTCGATCGCGCTCTCCTTCAGATAGCCATCCTTCACTGCGTCGAGATACGGCTTGTAATCGTGGTCGTCGGTCACCTTGGCGCGGAAATCGATGCACTCGTTGTCCATGCCGCGCGTGAGGCTGATCGCTGAAGCCTGCTCCTGCGTCGGTTCATAGTGGTGCGTGTCGAAGATATCGCGCACCGCGCCGCAATCGGAGACCACGTAGCCCTGGAATCCCCATTTGCCGCGAAGTTGGTCCTCAAGCAGAAATTCGTTGGCGCAGGCCGGCTGCCCGTTGATGTCGTTGTAGGCGCACATCACGCTGTCCGCCTTCGCCTCAATCACCGTAGCGCGAAATGCCGGCAGATAGGTGTCGAGTTCATCGTGCTTGCTCACCGCCACGTCGGCCACGTGGCGCGTGGACTCCGGTCCCGAGTGCACGTCGAAGTGCTTGGGCGTCGAGATCACGCGATAGTAGCGCGGATCGTCGCCCTGCATTCCGGTCACGAAGGCCACACCCATGCGCGCGCTGAGAAACGGATCTTCGCCGTATGTCTCCTGGCCGCGCCCCCAGCGCGGATCGCGGAAGATGTTGACGTTCGGCGCCCAGAAATCGAGCCCGTGAAAGATTTGGCTGTTCCCTTGGGCGTCAACCGATTGCGCATGAATGATGCGCGCCTCAATGCCGATGTCGGTTGCCATCTGATGAATGCTCTCGGTATCGAAGCTGGCCGCAAGGCCAATGGGCTCGGGAAACTCCGTGACTCCGACGGTCGCCACGCCATGCAGAGCCTCGCTCCACCAGTCGTAGGCGGGCACGCCCAGGCGCGTGATGGGGCGCGACTGATTCACAAGCTGGCTGGCTTTTTCTGGGAGCGTCATGCGCTTTACCAGGTCCGCCGCGCGCTGCTCCGCGGGCAGATTCGTATCAAGATATGCGGGCTTCTCAACATCTTGAGCCCTCAGTGAACCCGCCGAACCCAAACACAACAAAGCTCCCGCCACCAGCCTCATTCGAACCATTGTCCTTGTCTCCCGGATGGAGGCAGCCCACTCGCTCCGCGGTCTTCAACCGCACAGTCTTAGCTACCCTCCGGGGCCAACTCTAAAGGGCGGTTTGCACCTGTGTCAAACGAGCTCCCGCGCAGGGCTTCTAGCTCCGCTAACTCCGCCAACTCCGCTGATCTCGTGTAACCTTTCTGCCAAAGCTCCCGTAAGACAGTTTAGAAAGGGAAAGACGGATGCCCGACGGATGCCAGAGCGTATTGCATCGCTTCCGCGAGGGCGATGTCAACGCGTTCGAGGCGCTCTTCCGCGAGCATCAACGCCCGGTATACGGCTGGATTCTGCGCATGGTGCGCAACCCAGCTACTGCGGAGGACCTAACGGTGGAGAGCTTCTGGCGCATTCATCGCGCGCGCAACCGATTCGATCCGGATCGGCCGTTTGCCCCCTGGGCGCGGCGCATCGCCACGCACGTTGCCATCGATTGGCTGCGCGCGCAACGGCCTGAAGTCGAGCTGACGGCGGAGATGGCGAGTGCTTTGCCCTCGGCGTCGGCGGGAAATCCCGGCATCGCTGCCGAAATTCGTCAGAAGACCGCGCTGGCTTTTGGCCGGCTGCCTCCCAATCTCCGCGCGGCTGCAATTCTCGCCGTGGTCGAGGAGCAGCCCCACAAAGAAGTTGCCGCGGCGCTCGGCACAACGGTTGCAGCCGTCAAACTACGCGTCTTTCGCGCGCTTCGATTGTTGAGAAAGGATCTGGAACAGCAGGGAATCAAACCATGAATGCAAACGATCAGAATCGAATGAAGGAATTGCTCAAAGGGGCGCTGCCGCCGGTTGCGGCGGACGCGGAACCGGCCCGCGATCTATGGTCGGCGGTGTTGCGCCGTCTCGACCAAGACTTGCCTGCCGCATCGGATCGCCGCGCCCTCCGCTCCATGCAATGGTCCATGCCCTGGTTCGATTGGGCCCTGCTCGGCGGGCTCGCGGTTTTCACCATCTCGTTCCCGGCAACGATCCCGGTGCTTCTCTATTACCTGTGAATGACAGTTCGTAGTTCTTAGTTCGTAGTTCACAGTTTCCGCCGTCCGCAATGGCCCACAAACTACGAACTGTGAACTATGAACTGTGAACTGACTTTTGGCCACTGAAAGGAGGCCCAACATGAACCACCACCCCTACCTTCGCGCTTATCTTGCCGGAGTCTTTGTGACCACCCTCATTCTTCCGCTCATGCTCACGGCATTTATCGTGGTGCGGCTCGTCTTCCGGCTTCCCGTCCCCATTGAGCGCGGCCTCATTTTTCCCATGGCGCTGGTGCCTGCCGTATGGGGCTTGTGGAATGTGCTTTGGCTGGCCAGCCATGCGCGAACCCATCTCAACCTTGGCGTACACGGCGCGCTTCTGCCATTCCTGCTGCTCCCCTCGGGGGCGATCGTCGCCCGTTGTCTAGGCGTGCTCCAGTTTGGCGCAACCTCCGCGACCTGGTTCCAGGCCTGTTCATTGCCTTACGCCCTCATCGCGGCCGGATTCTGCTTTGGCGTCGCCGCGTACTATCTGGTCTGGAAATATATCATCGGCTTCTTGAACCGCGAGCTCGGCATCGACTGAGCCAGGCTCTGCTCACACTACTGGGATAGAAAGGAGGCAACCATGTTCGTGATCGCTCGTGCCATTACCTACGCCACCCTGTTTATCGGATTCGTGCTCGTCTACCTGCCCGCGCGGCTCCTGGCGTGGAGCGGCATCGCGCGGCCTTCTGTGTATTCCTGGCCGCAGATCGCAGGCATCGCTCTCGGCGCTGCCGGAGCTCTGGTCGCGCTTTCCTGCGTCTGCGCCTTTGCATGGATCGGTAAAGGCACACCGGCCCCCTTCGATCCGCCGCGCAAACTCGTGGTTCGCGGCCCCTATCGCTTTCTGCGCAATCCCATGTATGTGGGCGCGGCACTCGCCGTGGGCGGCGCGGCGCTTTTCTTTGAATCCATTCAACTGCTTGCCTTTGTCGCCCTGTTCGTGCTCACCACGCATCTCTTCGTGGTGATTTACGAAGAGCCCACGCTCAAGCACACCTTCGGCCCGGAGTACGAAGCGTATTGCCAGCATGTGCACCGCTGGTGGCCGACGGTCTAATCCACCGCTTCTTCAGCATGCGGTGCGTGCGCGATGCGCAGCAACGCGCCGCCATCGAGCCAGTTCAGCTCGCAGCGCTCGCAATCCTCCATCACCACGTGCCCGCCGCCGTAGTAGAAATGCGTGTCCATGCGGTGATGGCACTGCGGGCACTCGAGCTTACGGCTCAAATCGCTGCCGTCGTCGGCCATGGGCGCTTCCGATCCGGAGTGTTTGGCGCGGGCCTGCTCAATCAATTCCTGGAATGCGCCCATCGTCACCAGAATGCCGCGGCATTTCTTGCAGGCGCGAATCGGAACGTTGGCCAGGCTCGCATTCCACAGTGGAACCCCGCACACCGGGCAGAGCAACTCCTCCAGCTCATCCAGGTAGCGCACATCCTGGTCGTCCGGCGCGGTGCACAGGATGGCCTTGCAATAGTCGCAGCGCAAGCTCGTGAGCCCGCCCGCCAGTTGCATGGGCGCTCCGCAGGAGGGACAGTTCATTGCGGCTTCCCGCATTCCGGGCAAAACTTTGCCCGATCCGCGATTGGCTTGCCGCACTCGATGCAAAACTTGGATCCCGCGGCCGGCGCCGCGCTACTCTGTCCCGTTCCAGCCACGGCCCCGCCGCGCGCCTGGCCGGGCATTCCCTGGCCCATGAGCGCCTGCGCCATCGCCGCGCCCGCGCCCAGTCCCACGCCCATGCCCGCCGTGCCGCCCGTGTTCTGCGCCGCCTCTTCCATCGACTCGGCCACTTCGAACTGCGTCAGCCGCGTCACGTCTCCGGCCATGCTCATGCCGATGCGCTGGTCCATGATCTTCTGCAAGTCGTCGGGGAGCGAAACGCTGGCCACCGTAAACTGGTTCAGCTCCAAACCGAGCGCGGCAAAGCTTGGCTTCAAGTCGGTCGTCACTTTTTCGGTGAGCGCGCCCAGGTTCGCCGCCATATCCACAAACGAAATCTCGCTCGCGGCAAAAATAGCCGTCAGCCGCGCGATGATCGTGGTGCGCAACTGCCCTTCGATGTCCGACGCAAGCACGGATTCGCGCGTGCCGGTCACTTCCGTGAAAAACTTCCGTGGATCGGCGATGCGATAGGCATAGTTTCCGAAGGCGCGCAGGCGAATGACGCCAAACTCCTTGTCGCGCGTGGTGATCGGTGAGGGCGTGCCCCACTTCTGGTCGAGTTCGAGCCGCGTCGAGAAAAAGTACACATCCGACTTGAACGGCGACTCAAAGTCCTTGCTCCAATTCATTAAATCAGTCAGGATCGGCAGGTTGCGCGTCGAAAGCGTGTGCATCCCCGGCGCAAAAACATCCGCGATCCGGCCCTCGTTCACAAACAGCGCCAACTGCGACTCGCGCACCGTCAACTGCCCGCCGTTCTCAATCTCCATGTCCTGCATGGGATAGCGGTACGACAGAGCGCCCTCCGCGCCCTCGTTCCACTGGATGACCTTAATAAACTGCTTGTTGATAAAGTCGCTCAGAGCCACGTTCGCCTCCTGGCAAGCGATGATAGCATTCGCGCCGCCGCGTGGTAACTCCAACATTGGTTCGAGGAATAGTCCGTCAACAGCGAACAGCAGACAGCTCGTCCTGACGGCGAATTGCTGTTAATTATTCTTGAAAAAATCCGACAACCCCGCCCGCTCGGCATGCGCCGCCATCTGCGCCTGGATGGTGAGCGCCAGCTCCAGCGCCGCGCGTCCCTGCTGCGCCGTAACCCTTGGCGGACGCCGCGTGCGGACCGATTCAAGGAAAGAAGAGATTTCGAGCTTCAGCGGCTCTCCCGGCGTGACTTCCGGCTTCACAAAGCTCAGTCCCGGCGCGGGGCCATCATGCGGATCGGCATGCGGCTCAGCGAGTGGCCCGGCCAACCCCTTCGCGATCTCCTTCAACTTTTCGGGATCGTTCTTCGCGCCGAGGACCTTCATCATCAGGCCGGCTGGAATCTGGCCCGACGCAACGAGCGTCTGGATGATCGACGAGTCGAGCTTGCCCGTCGATAGGAATTGCGCGGCCGCTTGCGCCACGGCCTGACCCGACGACGAACCTTGTCCAAGAGTCTGCCCCACCGCAGGTGGTGGTGCGTCGATGCGGATCACCAGCACATCGCGCCGCGCGTAGTCGATCGAGACATACTGCCGCGGCTCGAAGAAGCGCAGCTTGCGCACGCGTTCCGTCGAGACGCGCGACGCCGTAAAGTTGGCCACGCAGCCGGATTCAAACTCGACGCGCACATTGGCGATGTCCACTTTGGGCGAGACCACCGGCAGGCCGACCGCACGCACCTCGCGCACCGGAGATTTTGCAAAGGTGAGCACGATGTCGAGATCGTGAATCATCAGGTCGAGCACCACGTCCACGTCGAGCGCGCGCGGAGAGAAAACGCTCAGACGGTGCGCCTCAAAAAACATGGGCCGCGTCAGACTCGGCTCGACAGCCAGAACCGCCGGATTGAAGCGCTCCAAATGTCCCGGCTGGACAACTCTTTGTTTTTTCTCCGCCCGCCGGATGAGATCGTCGGCTTCGACAAGCGTCGCCGCCAGCGGCTTCTCGATCAGCAGGTCGAGCCCCGCATCCAACAGTTGTGATGCCACCTCGAAATGCTTGACCGTAGGCACGGCCACGACTGCGGCATCGAGCTTCAAATCGGCGCGCAGCAACGCATCGATACTCGCAAAGACAGGAATGCCGTATTGCTTTGCCGCTTCATCGGCGCGCGCCGCGTCGGGCTCGACGGCCGCAACCAGCGCCACGCCCGCGCCTTCGGTCTCAAGCTCGCGCAGCACACGCAGGTGGTTGCGCCCAAAGGCTCCGGCGCCGGCCACGGCCACGCGTACTTGGGTTTTGCGTGCGATTTTGCCGCCTCTCTTACTCTTTGCCCTCGACGGCTTTCAGGCAGCGGCTATAGAGTTCGAGCAACTGGCTCACGTGTTCTTCGGGTTTCGCGCCGCCCGTACCGCTGAAGCCCGTAGAAGGCGCTGCCTGCTTGCCCACGCCAGTCGTGCCGGCTACAAACTTCATCAGGTCGAGCGCGATGTCTTCATTGCGCCGGGCTCCCAGCCCGGCAGTCGTCAATGCGTCCATAAGCAAATTCTCCGAAGTCCGATGCTACCAGATTCAGCGGGCGCAGGCGTCGCGCGCACATCCCGGCCGGTGCCCAGTCCGAGCCTTGCCCGCGCAGGCGCGCAAACTTGCGAACGTGCGCGCCAGTGCACGCCAACTCGCTTGTCTGGCGCGTTCCTAGCTCCGCTAACTCCGCCAACCCCGCTCACTCCGCTACTCTCTTATCAGGATGCCTCTTGCAATCATCGCGCTCGGCGCCAACCTTCCCAGCTCTGCCGGTGCGCCTGAGGCCACTCTGACCGCGGCCGTCGAACGCCTGGCCACTCTCGGCGGCATCGCCGCGCGTTCTTCGCTCTACTCCACCGCGCCCGTCGGATTCCAGGATCAACCCCGCTTTATAAACGCCGTGGTCGCATTTGAAACCCCGCTCTCGCCTCGCGAGTTGCTCGAAGCGCTCCTGGCCCTTGAACTCGAATTTGGACGCGAGCGTGCCGCCAGTCCCGCAAACGGTCCGCGCACCCTTGACCTCGACATTCTTTTTTACGACGATCTGGTTTTGGGCGAATCAGGACTTGAGGTTCCGCATCCTCGCCTGGCCGAGCGCGCCTTCGTTCTGGTTCCGCTCAACGAAATTGCGCCAAATCTCCGCGATCCCCGCTCAGGAAAAACTGTCGCGGAACTGCTCAGAACCCTCGCCGGCGGCGCCGCACACGATGCCGTTGCGAAGATTGCTTACGCCGGCTGGTCGGCGCATGCCTTCGAGCAGGACTCAACACGCTGCTGACGAAGTTCAAGCTATTGATGACTGCATAACGAACCTACTGGCAGCCGCGCCGTAGGCGCAGTGTTTGTTAGCCCCGCGCTTCAGCGTGGGGAAAGCGGCTCCACAAATACACCTGGAGTCCCGTAGGGACGGCGCAAGGACATTTCCTTTGCGGGGTCCAATAAAGCGGAACTTCCTCAAGCGCATCAGAGAGGGACGCTCCTGGAGTGACAGGCGGATGAAGGCAAGCACAACCGGCGCTCTACAATCGCAGTAGCCTTGTGATCCAGTACCTCTATCTCGGCCGCGTCGATTACGGAGAAGCCCTGCGTCTGCAGGAAGAGCTCGTCGCGCTGCGCCAGCAGGGGCGCATCGGCAACGTGCTGCTACTGCTCGAACACCCGCCCGTGCTCACGCTGGGCCGCAACGCGCGGCGCGCCAACATTCTTGCGTCGGATGAGTTATTGGCGCAACGCGGCGTCACTCTTCACGAGATCAATCGCGGCGGCGACGTGACTTATCATGGGCCGGGACAGCTCATCGGCTACCCCATCTTCGACCTGCGCAGCTTGCGAAACGCGAAAGGCGCGCGCCTTGGCCCGGTCGATTTTGTGCGCTTGATGGAAGAGGCGCTCATCAGGCTTTGCGGCGAGTTTGGCGTAGCCGCCGGCCGCATCGCAGGATTGACGGGAGTCTGGGTCGGGCTTTCGCCCGCTATCGCGGGCGAAAGCCCGAAGCCATTCGAACCACAAGCGTCGTCCAAAGGGCTGCCCCCCGCAGGGCGCGAAAAGAAAATCGCCGCCATCGGCATTCACGTGGCGCGCGGCGTCACCTCGCACGGTTTTGCTTTCAACGTCATCACGGATTTGCGCGACTTCACGCTCATCAATCCTTGCGGCCTCACCGATCGCCCCGTCACCAGCCTCGCCAAAGAGGTTTCGAACGCAACAGACTTGCCGGCTCTCGAAGCTCTCGCGCACCGCGCGGCACGGCAGTTCGGAACGGTCTTCGGCGAGCCGCTTGAAAATCTGGCGAGCCTGGCCATGCTGCGCGCGCAGGCGCAAACCGCTCCTGCCATCGCGTCCGAATCTCCGGAAGCACACTGTCCAAATCAGGAACCCACGGCCCAGGAAACTCCCGGCCCCGAATTTCCAGCTACTGACACACCCCTCCAGGTTCCGCCGGCCATCGACCGCCTGCGCCAATTGCCCCGTCCGCCCAAAGACCGCCCGATTCCGGCGTGACAAAATCCCGCAGCCCTCCAGCCCCGCACCACTTCAGCGCCGCACCTCCCCGCCCGCGTTTTATAATCCGGCAGAAGCCTTGCGCACGCCCCGCACCCCGAACCGGCGAAAGAGGAGACATGCCAACCGACGTCATCATGCCCCAGATGGGCGAATCGATCTTCGAGGGCACGATCACCAAATGGCTCAAGAAGGCCGGCGATCGAGTCGAAAAGGACGAGCCGTTATTTGAGATTTCGACGGACAAGGTGGACGCGGAGATCCCCGCGCCCGAAGCCGGCGTGCTCACCGAAATTCGCGTCGGCGAAGGCGCTACCGTTGAGGTGAATACGGTGGTCGCGGTGATCGGCGAAGCCGGGTCCGCAGTGGCGCCTCAGGTTCCACGGAATCTCGTCCAAGAGTCTGCCCCACCGCAGGTGGCTGCCGCACCGCAGGTGCCCGCACGGCGAGTGCTTCGCTCCTCGCCGCTCGCCCGCCGCATCGCCAAAGAACACGGCATCGACTTATGCCGCATCACGGGCACGGGCGCAGGTGGGCGCATTGGTAAAGACGACGTGCTGCGCGCCGCGCAGTCGGCGGTATTACAGCCGTCCGTCCAAAGGTCTGCCCCACCGCAAGTGGTTGCCGCATCGTCAGCCCCCGCGCAGCCGCAGGTCCAGGAGGTTGCTGCACCGCAATTGGCGAGCCTGCCCACGGAGCCCGTGCCTCTCACGCGCATGAGGGCCATCATTGCTGAGCGCATGGTAGAGAGCGTACGCACCAGCCCGCACGTCTACACGGTCTACCG
This sequence comes from uncultured Acidobacteriaceae bacterium, assembly GCA_963762945.1. GTDB lineage: Bacteria > Acidobacteriota > Terriglobia > Terriglobales > Acidobacteriaceae > Telmatobacter. The sequence continues at coordinate 17,801 of CAVXOO010000383.1, forward strand.
GGTCAACATGACGCGCATCGTGCGTCTGCGCGAGCAGCATCGCGCCGCCTTCGAGCAGCGGCATGGCGTGAAGCTCACGTATATGCCGTTCATCGCCGCCGCAGCCGTGGCCGCGCTGCGCCGCTTCCCCATCGTCAATGCTTCGCTTGAAAGTGGGGCTTCGCTTGGAAAAGGGGCCTCGCCTGAGAGCGGACCCAAAGACGACTCGGCTGGCCTCGCCATCCGCTACCACCAGAACATCAACCTCGGCATCGCCGTTGCGCTCGACTGGGGCCTGATCGTGCCCGTGGTGCGTCGCGCCGAGCAGCAGAGCTTCGTCGCGATCGCCGCCGCCATCACGGATCTGGCCCTGCGCGCCCGCACCAAAAAGCTTTTGCCCGACGAGGTCGGCGGATCGACCTTTACGCTCACCAACGCCGGCGCATTTGGCGGCGAGTTCGGCATGCCGATTCTCAACCAACCGGAAGCGGCCATCCTCGCCGTCGGCGGCCTGCGCAAGGAGCCCGCCGTCCTCACCGACGCCGAAGGCAACGACTCCATTGCGATCCGTTCGATGCAGTACTTCTGCCTAGGCTTCGATCACCGCCTAATCGACGGCGCAGACGGCGGCAAATTCATGCTCGAGTTCAAGAAGACACTGGAGAACTGGAACCAGAAGATCGGCTGATCCCCTGGCTGGGGCGCGCAATCTAAATTGGCTTTGGCTTCTCCGGCCACACGCGGCGTACGCCGACGTGCAGTCTCACCGTCTCACCAGGTTTTACATAGACCCGGAAATACGCCGTGTGGCCAACGATCTGCCACGGTTGCGGATCGGAATCGACAAACCAGTTCTGCGGCACGTCGTACTGCACAACGTACACCACCGGGTCGCCGGCAATGTCCTGCAGCACAAAAGTCTGCTCCTCGACGCGCACAAACGAGCGCTGCAATTGGTTGCCCGCGACCTTTTCCTCCCAATGCGTCAACTCCGTCATCCCTTCCAGCGAGCAAATCGCTGCGTCGTTATAGGGATGGGTTTTCTTTTTGACCGGGTTGCCTTCGCTACCGGGAAGAATGCGGCAATTCTCATCGATGTGGATGGGCTTGGGACCGTTGAGCGCGTCCCCTCCGTCGTACGGAACGCGATTTGTGGCAGGCGGATTCTGCGCGAATGCCGTTGCGCTTACGCACACACCCAAAAACAGGATCGAAGGAATGGCCCATGCGCGTCTCATGCGCCCATCGTAGCATTTATCCGCTCCAATCCTTCGCGCGCTCAACGGCCTTTTGCCACCGAGCACGCCGCTCGGCCCGTTCCCCCGCACTCATTTTCGGCTCGAAGCGGACATCGCCTTTGCGCTCGGCGCGAAGGGCGTCGGGATTCGCCCAGAATCCCACGGCGAGCCCCGCGAGATAGGCCGCACCCAGGGCCGTTGTCTCTGTCATGCGCGGACGGACAACGGGAACCCCCAGCACATCGGCCTGGAACTGCATCAGGAGATCGTTCACCGCGGCCCCGCCGTCAACGCGCAGTTCGCGCAGCGGCGAGCCTGTGTCCGTGCCCACGGCTTGGAGCACGTCAGCAACCTGCCAGGCGATGGCTTCAAGCGCCGCGCGCGCGATGTGTCCGTGGCTGGTGTCGCGGCGCAAGCCGATCAACATGCCTGCCGCGTGCGCGTCCCAATGCGGCGCGCCCAGGCCCACAAAAGCCGGCACAAAAACTACGCCGTTGGTGTCGGGCACGCTCGCGGCGAGAGCCTCGACATCGGCCGAGGAACCGATGAGCTTCAAGTTGTCGCGCAGCCATTGCACCACCGCGCCGGCGATAAAGATGCTGCCCTCGAGCGCGTACTCCAGGCGCTTCTCGGCGCTCGCCGCCACAGTCGTGATGAGTCTCGCCCGCGAGCGCATGAACTCGGTGCCGATGTTTTCAAGCAGGAAGCAGCCCGTGCCGTAGGTGTTCTTGGCCTCGCCCGCGCTCCAGCACAACTGGCCAAAGAGCGCCGCCTGCTGGTCGCCGGCAATGCCGGCAATCGGCACGCCATCCAGGCCCAGCACCGCCGCCACGCCCACGCGCTGGCTCGACCATTTCACTTCTGGCAGCATGCTTTCGGGAACCCCGAAGAGCTTGAGCAAATCCGCGTCCCACTCGCCCTTCACAATATTGAAGAGCAGCGTCCGCGATGCGTTGGTCACGTCGGTTACGTGCTTCTGGCCGCCGGTCAGATGCCACACCAGCCAGCTATCCACGGTGCCGAAGGCCAGCTCGCCGCGCTCGGCACGCGCACGCGCACCCGGCACGTTGTCCAGTATCCAGCGAACTTTGGTCGCGGAGAAATACGGGTCGAGGACCAGGCCGGTTTTTGCGGCGACCGTCTCCCCAGCACCGCTCTCCTCCAAAGCTTCACACAACGGAGTTGTGCGACGGTCCTGCCAGACAATTGCCGGATGAATCGCCTTGCCCGTCGCGCGCTCCCACACAATCGCGGTCTCGCGCTGGTTGGTGATGCCGATGGCGGCAATTTCCCGTGGCTGCACGCCCACCCGCGCAAGAACCTCCGCGGCGCAACTCATCTGGCTCGAAAGAATTTCCGCCGGATCGTGCTCCACCCACCCCGCCTGCGGATAAAACTGCTGGAATTCCTTCTGCGCGACGGCGGCAATCGCGCCAGCCTCGTCAAATAGGATCGCCCGCGAGCTCGTAGTCCCCTGGTCCAGCGCCAAAACGTACGCCATACGCGCAATGCCCCTTCCGGCAACCAGTCAATCACGCGAGGCTCAACGCAAGCAAGGCGCGGAACGATCCACGCAGATCGTTCAACGCGCCTTGCTGCGTTGCGGTATGAGGCGGTCAGTCCGTTAGTTCACGTACCCGTTGACGGTTACGATGACATTGCCTCCCGTGATGGGCATTGCCGCGGCCACGCACGTATGGGGCAGGCTGTCATATCCGTCTACGGCATAAAACACCAGCGGCGTCGGGGCCGGGATCACGATGGTCGAGTTCGGCTGCACCTTGACAATCAGGAAAGGGTTGGTGGCTGCCTCAACATTCCCTGAGCCTCCGCAGGTTCCGTTATGAAGGAGTGCGGCGTAGATATTGACCTGGTCAACGGTCGAATCGGAACTGGTAATGACGATTTGCGTCACGGCCAGCGTTCCCGTCCCTGGCCCGGCGGATTGTGCGCCATAGCCCGATAGCTGCATCAGGCCGAAGAAGGGCGTAGCGGGAACCGCCTGCGCGACGGGGACAGGGTTGGACGTGGTGTTGGTGATCTGAACCAGCGTGGCTGCCAGAGCATGCACCGTCTTGGGCGCGACAAAGGGGAGAAGCGCTCCCGCCAGCACCACACCGCCGATTCCGATCAAAGTAGGCTTCGCGAATTTCATTGTCCTGCTCCTTTTTGGGTGTGTGGCGTTAAGCGCCGTTGGTTGAACAGACTGAAGCCGGCCAAGAGCGTCAGGCCGGTCAACAGCAGGGGAAGAGACGGTGGCTCAGGGGTCGCCACCGTGGTGCCCACCACCGTGGAGGTGATGATGTCCACCGCATAGTTGGCGTCAGGGGTGATGCAGTTGGTGGTGGACACGCAAGTCTGGAAAACGCCCCCGGTAAGATCGAAGAATCCCTCGGAGAGAGCGCCGTCGTCGTAAATGGCTACCGGTTGGTAGCCGGCGTCGGTGAGCACCAGGGTATAAGTTCCCGCGGCCAGCGACGGCGTCTGCATGAAGTCGTCGCCGAACTCCAGGTCGGGCCCGATGGCGACCTGCCCGGCGGCCGGGTTGTTCACATAAGACCAGGGAGCATTCGAGAGATTATCCGCATCGGCCAGCGGGTTGCCGGAGACGTCTGTCACGATCGTGGCCGTGCCCACCGGGCCGCTGAACAGCGTCAGCAATGGATCGAATCCACCGGGCGCGATCACCTGCCCTGCCGCGTTTAGACCGCCGCCGAAACCCCATGTCTGGAGGGTGACGGAGCCGGCAGTGGTGAGATTAAAGCTGGTTTCGAAGACGTCCTCAGGTGAGCTGAGCGTGCCCGTGTAGGAGACACTCTCAGCAGAGAGACTAATGGCGGAAGCCGCCAGAAACACAGCAGGGGTAAAGCGCGGTAGTTCATGAGTACCTCTCAATCCGCAGCGTTAGATTTTTTATGATGCGAACCGCTCAGTTGCCGGAGCATAGGGAAGTAGCAACAAAGGATTCGGCTTAGGGAATTGGATTTGACTCTAGCATGGCGTCAACGGTCCAAGCAATAGAATTTCAAAAAAATGGAGAAGCCAACACCAGCGAGCGCCAGCCCCATGTTGTACCATTCGATTGCATCGAATACCCAATTAAAAAGGCCTTCGCGATGACCTCCGCATATTCTCCAACTCTTCTCGTTCTGGCCGCCGGCATGGGCAGCCGCTACGGCGGCCTCAAGCAGATCGACCCCGTGGGCCCAGCCGGCGAAACCATCATCGATTATTCGATCTTCGACGCCCTCCGCGCTGGCTTCGGCAAGCTGGTCTTCGTGATCCGCAAGGATATCGAAGAGGCGTTTCGCGAGACGGTGGGCTCCCGTTTTGAGAAGCGCGTGGCCGTGGAGTACGTCTTTCAGTCCCTCGAAAACATTCCGCCGCGCTTCGCCGTTCCCGCCGGGCGCACCAAGCCGTGGGGAACTACGCAGGCCATCCTGTGCGCCGCCGATGCCATTCATGAGCCCTTTGCCGCCATCAATGCCGACGATTTTTACGGCGCCGAAAGCTACCGCGAGCTGGCCGGCCATCTCACCTCCGACTCGACAAACTACGCGATGGTCGGCTTTGTCTTGCGCAACACGCTCTCCGACTTTGGTTCGGTGGCCCGCGGCGTCTGCCAGGTTTCGCCCGAGGGCTATCTGAAGAGCATCGTCGAGCTCACCAAAATCGAGCGCGACGGCAACGGCGCCCGCGACACCGATCCGTCGGGAAGCGTGACCACTCTCTCCGGCGACGAGCCGGTCTCAATGAACATGTGGGCCTTCAGGCCGCGCGTCTTCGGCCAGTTGCGCGAGCGCTTCGAGCAGTTCCTCGAGAGCCACGCCGGCGACACCAAGACCGAGTGCTATATTCCCATGACCGTGGGCGAGCTGGTGCGAGACGGCGAGGCACGCGTAAGGGTTTTGCGTTCGTGCGATCCATGGTTCGGCGTCACCTATCGCGAAGACCGGCCGCGCGTGGTCGAAAGCATTCGCCGCCTCATCGCCGCCGGCGCTTATCCTGAGAAGCTTTGGCTGTGAACGAGCCGAACGATCTCCGCGATATCGCCGCCCGGTTCCAGTTTCAGGGGGAAGTCGCGGCATTCACGCCTTTCGGCAACGGGCATATCAACGACACCTACCTTGTCACCTGCCACACGGCGGGCGCGCCGGTGCGCTACACGTTGCAGCGCATCAACCGCGAGGTTTTCCGCTCGCCCCTGGCCGTGATGGAGAACATCGCCCGCGTCACGGCCCATCTTGCCGCGCAGCTTGCCGCTGCGCCTGACCGCAATCGCCGCGCGCTCACGCTCGTCCCCGCCCGCGACGGCAACAACTGGCACGAAGACGCGCAAGGAGAAATCTGGCGGGCGTATCGCTTTATTGAAAACGCGCGCAGCTACGAGACCGCGACCTCCGTCGAACAGGCCTTCCAGGCGGCGCAGGCTTTCGCGCGCTTCCAGCAGCAACTTTCGAGCTTGCCTCTACCGCGGCTCAACGAGACCATTCCCGATTTTCACCATACCCCCAAGCGTTTTGCGGCTCTCGAACAAGCCGTCGCCAACGACGCGAAGGGACGCGCCGCGCTCGTCAAGCCGGAGATCGAGTTCGCCCTCGCGCGAAAATCCATCACCGGGGTTCTGATCGAGGCAGCTTTGCCCGAGCGCATCACCCACAACGACACCAAGTTCAATAACGTTTTGCTCGACGACGCGACCGGCGAGAGCCTTTGCGTCATCGACCTCGACACCGTGATGCCTGGCCTTGCGCTCTACGACTTTGGCGACATGGTACGCACCACGACCAGCCCCGCCGCCGAAGACGAGCAGGACCTGAGCAAGGTCACCATGCAGTTTCCGATGTTTGAAGCGCTGGTGCGCGGCTATCTTTCGGCGGCGGGAGAATTCCTGACCAAAACCGAGAAGAAATACCTCGCGTTCTCCGGCAAGCTGATCACCTTTGAAACCGGTATCCGCTTCCTCGCCGACCATCTGAACGGCGACACCTACTTCAAGATCCATCGCGAAGGCCACAATCTCGATCGTTGCCGCACGCAATTCAAACTCGTGGAGTCGATTGAATTGCAGGAAGAAGAGATGAACCGGCTGGTGGAGTCGATCGCTGGCTGAAGCATTCTGTTACTGGGTGGGCGACGAAATTCTTTGCAGTCTCGGCGTCAACCGGCGCACCAGAAACTCCTGAAGCAGATTCTGCATCGCGCCCTCTGCGGTGCCGATAAGCGCATTGGTGAAGGTAACTTCCATGTCGCTGCGGCTGCTTTCGGGATAGTAAAGGTTCGAGATGCCTCCAGCCGCCAGCCCGCCCAGAATCGAGGAGTAGTTCGGCTGCCAGCGCCCGTTGTCGCCCTTGCAGATCACCGAGTTGGCGATCGCGTAGAGAGCGCGCGAGGAAACGGAGCCCGTGCCCTTGTAGAAATAGCGCGGATCCTGCTTGAAGAGCGACGGCAATATCGCGCCGCCGATGAAGGTGTCGGACAAATTATCGGCATAATTGGCGCCAAACCGCTTGCCGAATCCCTGCGCTCCCTGGCCGTACCCGGCAAAAGTGTTCGTGGCCTGCTCCGTGCCCGCGATCACTCCTGTAATTGCCCACGTGATGGGATCGATCGAGGTTCGCCACGCCAACTGGAACTTCTGCCGCGGCGTCAGCGGCGCGGGATTGGGATCGTAGCTGACGTAGTAGTTGGGAAAGACTCCCAGGACGCGCTGCTTCTCTTCAAGATTCAGTTGCTCCTGCGCAATCTCTACCCGCGTCTCGGCCGAAACCGTGACATTGTTCGTCGCCGCGCCCATAGGCAGCGCAATGGTCCGCGCGTCGAACTCCTCGCCCGCATGCAACACCCCGGAGGTCGATTGCGTCGCGAATCCCTGCGAGGAGACCGTCAGTGTGAATGTACCCGGAGTCAGGTTGGCAAAGCTGAATGCGCCGCTGCCGTCGGTCAGCGTGGTTGCCGTCTGCGGACTCCCGTTTCCGCTTGTCTCAATCCGCACGCGCGCTCCCTCGTACACGGCGCCGTCGGTGCTCGTCACCACCCCGTGCAGACTGGCCGTTGTGGAAAGAGCCGGCGCGGGACCGGGCGCTGCCGGGGTATGATTGGTCGCCGCTGGCAACCTGATCTCCTGCGCAGGTGCGCTCACAGCCGCCGCGGCCAGCGCCACAAAAACCAGCAGTCCGGCACAAATTTGAAGCGCGCCAAACGGCGCCGAGCGTGGATGTGCCGGAGATGCGGTCAGATTGCCCCCATTCCGAAGTCCAAATCGAGTGGAATGGAGGCTTCGGCAAGAAATGCTGCTTGGTTAGACGGCGGGCTCGCCCAACGGACGAAAAGAGCCCGAAGATGTCTGCGATACATCTAGATTATCGAACGTTCCCTGATCGGCGATCACAGCAAAAGGGTTTCCGGAAACATCCCGGATTCTTCCGCGAAAAACCTATCAAATCGGGAATAGGCTCTGCTCAATCCGGCCGTCCCGTGTAGTGCTCCACGTGGTGCACCTGGGAGTGATCTTCCAGCGACTCCAGATGCGTGATCACCTCCGCCGGCATCTCGAGATCGAGCGCCAGGCGCTCTTCGACCACCGTCGCCAGCCGGTGCGCGTCGCCCAGCTTCATGCCGTCGGGGAAGAGCAGGTGCACCTCGATCAACTGGCGTTGTCCCGTGGCGCGGAAGCGCACGCCGTGATAATCCACGCCAAGCTCCTGGCAGAGCGCGTCAAGCCGCGCGCGGATCTGGTGCCCGACCTTGGGGTCGGAGTAATCGAGCAGGCCCTTCGTCGAGCGCCACAGCAAGCGGCCGCCGGTCCACAGAATATTAGCCGCCACTGCGTAGGCAATCAGCGGATCGAAGGGCTTCCATCCCGTCGCCATCACCAGGCCCAGGCCCGCGACCACGCCGAAGCTCGTCCAGCTATCGGTCAGCACGTGCCTGCCGTCCGCCTCGAGAATCAGCGAGTGATTGCGTTTGCCGGTGCGCAGCAGATACCAGCCGAGCCCCGCGTTCAGCACGCCCGCCGCCACGATCAGAAGCACGCCGCTGCCCAGATTTTCCAGGGCCTGGCCGCGCCGCCAGGTCACGGTCGTGTTGTAAAGAATGCTGCCCGCCGCCAGCATGATCATGGCGCCTTCAAAGCCCGCGGAGAAAAATGTGATGCGCTCGAAGCCGTAGCGGAACTGTGGAACGGCCGGCCGCGTGCTCAGCCAAAGGCTGAAGAGCGCAAACGCAACGACCACCACATGCACCACCGACTCCGCCGCATCGGAGAAAATCGCCGACGAACCCGTGAGCAGGTACGCCGTCATCTTTCCCGTCAGCATCAGCACGCCCACCAGCAGCGAAAGCCGCATGGCCAGTTGCGCCTCGCGATGCTGCCGCCGGCGCTTATCCTGCGCGATCTGTTCCAGCGAGGGAGCCATGCCGACACTTTCGTTTGCAGGCGTTGGAATCTTGCACCCAGTGTACCCGTAGTTGCATAAAGAATCTCTCTTGCCGGGAAAAATCTCGCGTCCTTTGCTTGCGTCTATTGGCGCAGGCTTGCTCGCCGCCGAACGTTCGAACCTGTTCCATTGGATGCGCGTGTTGCCTCACACTCTACCTAATCGCCTCGCGACGCCTTAGTCCCGCAGCCCCGAAGTCCCGGAGCCCCGAAGTCCCTTCCTTCTCGCTCCCTTTGCTCCCTTGCTCTCCGTGTTCTACACTTCAAGTCACCGATGCATGAAGCTATTGAGAATCTCGTCAAGCTCCAATCCATCGATCTCGAGCGCGCCCGGCTCAACAAGGAGCTGCGCGCACTGCCCGCCGAGATCGTCCAGTCGCAGGCCCGGCTTGCCGCCGCCGAACGCCAATCTGCCGAGGCCTCGGCCGCGCTCAGCCGCGAAGAGACGCTGCGTACGCGCTTGGAGCGTGACACCGATGCGCATCGCAAAAAGGCCGCCAAGTTCCGCGCGCAGCTCGACTCCGTGACCACGCCCGAGCAGGCCTCTGCCATGGAGCACGAGATCCAATTCGAATCCGCCGCAGCCGAGCACCTGGAAAGCGACGAATACGCAAGCCTGGAACGCACCGAAGCGCAGGAAGCCGCGCTGGCCCAGTCTCGCGCGCAAGTGGAGCTGCTTGCCGCGGAGCTTGAAGGCGTTCGCGCCCGCGTGGCCGCGCGACAAAAGGAGTTTGCCGCTGAGATCGCCACTCTCGACGCCGCGCGCGCAGCCGTCCGCGCAGCGCTCGATGCCGAGTGGATCACCCGCTTCGACCACATCGCCGCCTCCCGTGGCACCGCCATCGCTCTTGCGGAAAACCAGCAGTGCACCGGCTGCCGCATGGGCGTGCGCCCGCAAGTCTGGAACCAGCTCCGCGAGGGCGAGCTGCTCAGTTGCGACAGTTGCAACCGCCTGCTCTATTGGGACCCGGCATTGGCGCCCGCGCCCAAAGCGCCGCAACCCGAATTGCCCACCGGCACAGGCCGCGCCCCGCGCAAACCCCACCAGGCCGGCGCGTAGGCCTCCACGAAGCACTCGCGCATGCTCCCTTCCTGCTACCCTTTTCTTAAGCAGCCCTGTCAGCCGCGAAGTTCCGGCACGGACTGACAACTGACCACTGTTCACTGACAACCGCCTTCAAGGAGCCCCCGTGCAGCGCATCTGTGTTGACATGGACGAAGTAATGGCCGACACTCTCGCCGAGCACATCCGCCGCTACAACCAGGCCTTCGACGAAGACCTGACGCCCGAGGATCTCGCCGGCAAAGGTCTTTGGGAGATCGCGCCCCTCGACCGGCAGGCGCAGCTCCGCGCATTCCTCGACGCCGAAGACTTTTTCGAGGTTCTCGATGTGATTCCCGGCGCGCAGCCGGTGCTCAAGGATCTCTCCGAGCGCTTTGAAATCTTCATCGCCACGCAAGCCATGACCGTGCCCAACTCGCTCGGGCCAAAATACCGCTGGCTGCAGCGCCACTTTACCTTCATTCCGCCCGCCCACTACGTCTTCTGCGGCAACAAATCGATCCTCCGCGCCGATTTCCTCGTAGACGACCAGCCCAGAAACCTGCTGCGCTTCGAAGGCCAGGGTTTGCTCTATTCTGCGCCTCACAACCTCATGGTCGAGGGCTTCGTGCGCGTCAACAACTGGTCCGAAGTGGCGGAGTTTTTCGCTGCCGTTCCCGCTTCGGCGCCAGAACCCGCCGCGCAACCCTCCTCCGGCCGTTCCTAATTCCGCCCACAAAGGTAGGGGGTCAGTTTGAAATCGTCGCGAAAGGGCACGACTTCAGTCGTGCCGCGGATGCCGATGAATAATCCAGGGCTTTAGCCCCTGAAGGTCGGTCTTGTTCAAACTGACCCACTACCTCCGCAAAATCATGCCCATAAAATTCGATACCATAAAGTGTGACCCTGTTTCGCTCTCCTCGAAAGCCCGCTATCACGCGGCGTCGCTTCCTCGCCGCAGGCGCGTGCGCTGTGGGCGGCACCGCTCTCTATTCAGGCGAAATCGCGCGCCACTGGATCGACGTTTCGCCGCGCGACGTCTTCCTCCCCGGACTTCCCGAAGCCTTCAACGGCTTCCGCATCGCGCAGATCAGCGACATTCACATGGACGAGTTCACGGAGCCGTTCTTTGTCCGCGAGGTCGTCCACCGCGTCAATCGCCTCAACCCCGATGCCGTGGTCGTCACGGGCGACTTCGTCACCTGCCAGCTTGCGCCGCGGAAATTCGCCATCGGCGCAGCGTGGCAATGCGCCGGAATCCTCGACGGGCTCAATTGCCGCGAGCGCTACGCGGTGCTGGGCAACCACGACGTTATGATCGGGGCTCAACAGGTCACTGAAGCGCTCACCGCTCACGGCATCATCGTGCTCCGCAACTTCTACGCGCCGCTCGAGCGCGCGACGGGCAGAATCTGGCTTGCGGGGCTCGACGATCCCGTGCAGGGCGCGCCGCTGCCTGACGTGGCCGTTCCGCAATCGATTCGCAATCGGCCGCACGAGCCGATTATTCTGATGTGCCACGCGCCCGACTACGCGGATATCGTGCGTTTTCACCCCTCCTGCTCTTCCGTCGCCCTCATGCTCTCGGGCCACACCCACGGCGGCCAGATTCGCTTGCCCTGGATCGGTCCAATGGTCCTTCCCACGATGGGGCAAAAGTATGTCGAGGGATGGTTCCGCCTGGGGCAAATGCAGCTGCACGTCAATCGCGGCATCGGCAGCGTCGGCGTGCCCTTCCGCCTCAACTGCCCGCCAGAAATCTCCCTGCTCACACTTCGTCCGGCCTAGAACTGGTTGCATAAATGGCCTCGTGAAAGGGCACGACCGGGGAACCCACGCAGTGCGTGGGTCGCGTGCCGCAAAAGCCGCATAAACATTGGGCTTTAGCCCCTGAGGGAAGTTTCTTCATCGCTTCAGACTATTTATGCAACCAGCTCTAGGGGCTGCACAGTGCTTGTCTAAACTCGTCAGGTATATTCGGCACGTCGATGCAAAGCCCGCGAAGCGGGCGATAGACGGTAGCCCCACGGCGCAAGCCTGGGGAAAAGAGCGAGATTTGTGACGATTAGCCCCCGCAGGGGGCGTAAGAAAACGGATTTGTGCGCCGGATCAATAATTCCGCGTCCGCTCGCGCCAAAATCACGCTCCCGCGATCGTCATCCCATCGATGCGCAGCGTCGGCGAGGCCACCGATCCGCGAAACTCGAGATCGTTGCCGATCGCCGTCACGTTGCGCAGCATCTCTGCCAGGTTTCCGGCAATGGTGATCTCTTCCACGGCGTGGGTGAGCTGCCCGTTCTCGATCCAGAGACCCGTTGCTCCGCGCGAGTAGTCGCCCGTCACGATATTGGTGCCGAATCCCATCAGGCTCGTGACGTAAAGCCCCGCCTTCACCTCTCTGAGGATTTGCTCTTCGGTCAAGTTCCCGGGTTGCAAATAGAGATTGCCGCAGCCCACTCCGGGCGCGCCCGCCAGTCCGCGCGCGGCGTTATGCGTGGACTTCATCCCCAGTTTGCGCGCGGTGTAGGTGTTCAGCAGGTAGTTGCGCAAAACGCCGTTCTCAACCACCACGGTGCGCTGCGAAGCCAGGCCCTCGTCGTCGAAAGGCGAGCTACCAAACCCGCCCACGCCGCTCGGCAGCAGCATAATGTTGTCGTCGATGATGGTCAAATTCGCCGCGGCAATCGCCTCGCCCAATTTTCCGGCCAGAAACGAAGCCCCGCGCCAGATGGCGTCGCCCGACGCTGCCTCGAAAACCGAACCGATCAACGAACGCGCCGTCTCCGGTGCAAAGACGATGGGAACGCATTGTGTTGCCACGCGCCGCGCACCGAGCCGACGCAGCGTACGTCTCGCAGCTTCGGCGCCCACGGCTTCAGGCGATTCGAGAAGCGCGAACGAGCGCGCGCTCGACCACCAGCCGTCGCGTTGCATCTTGCCGTCGGCGTCTTTCGCGAGCGGCGCTGCCGCCACCCCCGCGTAGCTGGTGCGATAGCTGCCGTGAAAGCCCCGCGAGTTGGCCAGCGCCTTGCGCCCGGTGGCCGCGTCGAAGCTGCCGCCATCGGAATTCGTGATACGCGGGTCCGCCTTGAGAGCCGCGGCCTCGGCTCGCCGCGCCCATTCGATCCGCTCCGGGCCTTTGAGCGAGTGCACGTCGTCGAAGTAAAGGTGCAGATCGTCTCCCGTCATTCGAGCATCGCCCGCGCCGAATTCGTCTTTCTCCGGCAGGCCCGCGAACGGATCCTCCTCCGTAACGCGGGCCAGTGCCAGCGCGCCCTCCACAAGCTGCCGAATCCCCTCCGCCGTTAAGTCACTTGTAGAAGCCGATCCCGACCTTTGGCCCAGAAACACGCGCAATCCCAGCCCGCGCGAGCCCGATTCCTTCAGCGTCTCCACCTCGCCCATGCGCACGTTCACGCTGAACTCGTCGCCCTCGCGCGCCACAGCCTCAGCGTCCGTCGCGCCCGCCTTCACGGCCAGCGCCACAACGTCGGCAACCAGAGATTCAAGATCGAGAGCAGTTTCGTTGGGCAGAGAAGCAGTTTCGCGCATGTCATCAAGCTATCAAACGCGGGGCGGGTCACGGCTGGGGCATTGGCATCGGCCCGGTTGAAAAAATGACTAAGCGGTAACTTCGGTCGGTCTGTCATCCGACCGCGAAGGCGGCGCGCGAGTTGCGCCCTGCGGACCGCATTCACCGCCTTTCATGCTGCGGGGAACGCAGGACTGGGGCTTTTCAATGCACGTATCGTCGGCGTCACAAAGCTGACTCCGATTAGGTTCGAGAAATCGTGTTTTATGAATGGCCAGGTGGAACGCGCGTTGGCCGCGCCTCACGCGGCGAGCGAGAGAGCAACTGACGGTTGAGCATAGAACATTGCTC
>CAVXOO010000384.1:0-3834 GCA_963762945.1 uncultured Acidobacteriaceae bacterium
TGGCCCTTGCCGACAGGCGTGAGCAGATCCATCACGCGGCCGCTGACGGCCTCGCGTGTCGTCTCCATCTTGATGCGTTCTTGCGGATAGAGAGGCGTGAGGTTGTCAAAGAGAATCTTGTTGCGCGTCTCTTCGGGCGATTCGAAATTGATGGCCTCGATCTTAACGAGGGCGAAGTACTTCTCGCCTTCGTGCGGCGGGCGCACGTTGCCGCTGATGGAGTCGCCGGTTTTGAGATCGAATTTGCGAATCTGGGAGGGCGAGACGTAGATGTCGTCGGGTCCGGGCAGATAGTTGTAGTCCGGGGAGCGAAGAAAGCCGTAACCGTCAGGAAGAATCTCCAGCACGCCCTCGGCGAAAATGTGTCCTTCTTTTTCGCTTTGCGCCTGGAGGATCTTGAAGATGAGATCCTGCTTGCGGAGACCGCTGGTGCCAGGAATTTCAAGGGAGCGGGCTATGCGGCTGAGTTCAGTAATGTTTTTTTCTTTGAGTTCTGCGATGGTCATGTTCACCTGCGTGAAGGCGGGAAATGTTGGGATGGGTCAGAGGGGGGAAAGCGCTCTGGAGAAGGAAACCTGACAGGCATTTAGAAACTTAGCTGCCACGATCCAGCCTGGGAATCCGCTCGAAGTCGACCGGATAAAACCGGCGCGACGGAGCGGCGGGAAAGACGCACGATTTTAGCAGGAAACTGCTTTTAATCCTTTGTCTGAATTGATCTTATAGGCGACGCGGGGCGCTGTTAAGCCGCGCGGCGCCTTTCCACCGTGTGGGCTGCTGCTGGCGCCTCTCCTGAGGTCCTGGTGCCCGGATTAGCCGTCTCAAAGCGGCACAAAACCTCGTTCGTGGTGTCCTGCAGCCGCGTATTCGGCTTATGAAGCATGCGGGTTGCCTTGCTCGCCAGTTGGCAGAGCTGGTAACGGTTGTTCACTTGAGAAAGTGCCTTAAAAACAAGATCGGACCGCATAGGTATCTCCTTCTTTTCAAATGCCTGCACCGGAATAGCCAAGAATTGTCCTCCGGTGCAGCAGAGGGGAGCCATTACAAACGAGGACTGCCCCAAATTGCTGCTTCCATCTCTTAGACGCGTTTCTCAAGCCCGCAAGTGCAAAAATTTCGGCGGATACTGCGCGGTATGAAATGGATGCCATGCCGTATCGGTATACAGTTTGCGCCTCAAAGATCCGGTTGCCATGAACGGCTTTTCCAAAACTCGGAGCACGCATCCGACGCATCAACAGAGCACTTGCCCTTAGTTTGATGCGGGGAATGTGCTCATAGGCGCACTTGGCCACAATTACGCACACTGCCCTCTATGGATGGCTAGGTTGAGCCTATAACCAACTTTGGCCATGGTCAATAGTTATTTTGTGCTATCTGAGAAGGTTTTCTACTTGCTTTCTCGGTGCTTTTGACCTCCCGAGGCCTACTAATGGCGGGAAAGGCGCATCGTTGTCTATCCGAGTAACATATTAACTTTCAATTAGATATGCCTCGAACCCCGGGAAAGTTCCCGGTATTGCGCTGTCTCGATAGCCCGGTTACGAGGCCTCCGATTCAGCGGTGGCTTCCGACGGGCACCCTTATGGCGACCTGAGTGAACCATCGCAGTTAACCGCTTGGGGGCTGCCGGAGCTTGTCTGGCTGGGGAGTCCGCAATGTGCGGGTCAGGAGACCCGCACGACAGCCGGCCGGGAGGCCGGCGCTACTTGTCCCCTGGGCTTGCCTGGCTCGAACAAGCTCACGCCCAGTAGCTGCGATCGAGGGTCCTATATTGGATGGCTTCGGCTAAATGGGCGACGGTGAGGGACTCGGCGCCTTCGAGGTCGGCAATGGTGCGCGCAACCTTGAGAATGCGGTCGTGGGCGCGAGCGGTGAGTCCCTGCTGCTGCATGGCGCGCTCGAGGAGCCGCTCGGAATCCGGGCCGAGCTCGCAGTAGGCGCGAATCTGCCTCGTGTTCATCTGCGCGTTGGCGTAGATTTTTTCCTTGGCTTTCAAGAAGCGCTCACGTTGACGCGAGCGAGCCGCCATCACGCGGTTGCGAATGTGTGCGGAGCCTTCGGCCGCCGCGCCGCCGCGCAGTTCTTTGTATTGAACGGCGGGAACTTCGATGTGAATGTCGATGCGGTCGAGTAGCGGGCCGGAGATTTTGGCCACGTAGCGCTGAATCATGGGCGGGGTGCACAGGCACTGGCGAGATTTGTCGTTGAAGAAACCGCAGGGGCAGGGGTTCATGGCCGCGGCCAGCATAAAACGCGCGGGGAAACTGAGCGACATGGAGGCGCGCGCGATGGTGACGGTGTGGTCCTCAAGCGGCTGGCGCATGACTTCGAGAACGTTGCGGGGAAACTCGGGCAGCTCGTCCAAAAAGAGCAGGCCGTTATGCGCCAGCGAGACCTCGCCGGGGCGCGGCACGATGCCGCCGCCGATTAAGCCGGCATCGGAGATGGTGTGGTGCGGGGCGCGAAAGGGGCGCTGCGTGACCAGGCCCGCGCCGGAGTCGAGAACGCCGGCGACGGAGTGAATCTTTGTGGTTTCGAGAGCTTCCTCGAAGGTGAGCGGGGCCAGGATCGACGGCAGGCGCTTGGCGAGCATGGTTTTGCCGGAGCCGGGCGGGCCGATCATGAGAATGTTGTGGCTGCCGGCCGCGGCCACTTCAAGAGCGCGCTTGGCGGTCTGCTGGCCGCGCACATCGCTGAAGTCGACGCTGAAATGTTCCAGCTTGCCCAGCAAATCCTCCGTGACTACGCGGAAGGGCTCGCGCTGGATGACTCCAACCACAGATGTGTTGAGCAGTTCGAGCACGTCGAGAAGCGAGGAGACGGGATAGACGTTGACGCCTTCGACCACGGCGGCTTCAGCGGCGTTGGCCATGGGCAGAATCAAGTTGGGAATGCCTTTTTCGCGCGCCAGAACCGCCATCGGCAACATGCCGGGAACGGCGCGGACACTGCCGTCGAGGCCGAGTTCGCCGACCAGGAGGAATTGGCTGAGGTCGCTGACGCGCAGTGCGCCGTACGCGCCGAGAATGCCGACGGCGATGGGAAGATCGAAGCCGGAGCCCTCTTTTTTGAGATCGGCGGGCGCGAGATTGATGGTAATGAAGGTGGGCGGGATCAGGTAGCCGGAGTTCTTGATGGCGGCGCGGACGCGGTCGCGGCTCTCGCGCACGGCAGCGTCGGGCAGGCCCACGGTATGGAAGTGATCCTGGTCGGAGACGACGCCGCTATAGTCGACCTCGACATCGATAAGGTTGGCGTCGATGCCGTAGACTGCTGCGCTGATGGCCTTGAAGAGCATGGTTGGGCTGTGGAGCGAATCTTGCAGAGGCCAAGGAAAAGATCGTTCAGTCAGGGATGGTGGGCCATCCTCTTAGCGCGAATAAAATACCACGTTGTATTCGTAAGAAACATACTACAGGCAGCCAGCGGCGGGAACAAACGGTGTGCGCCGAAGGCATCAGACGCGATCGTCGGGGAAGGTGCCGACAGACTCGCCGGGGGCGATATTCTGGCCAGCGAGGACCACGGCATGGGTGGCAATGTGCGCGCCGGCACCGATAACTGTGGGCTGAAGGCGGACCTTGTTGTAGTCGCGCGGATCGTGCCAGAAAGAGAAGATGCGCGAGAAGGAACCGATGACCGCGTTATCGCCGATGGCGATTCCGCCGCGGTCGTTGAGCAGAGCGCGCTGACGAATGACCACGCCGTCGCCGATGGAGAGGTTGTAGCCGTAAGTGAGGTCAACGCCGTGATAAATTTTTACGCCCGTACCGACATGCGCGAAGATGCGCCTGCTGAAACATAATACGTAAATCGGTACCAGGCTACATA
>CAVXOO010000385.1:0-25014 GCA_963762945.1 uncultured Acidobacteriaceae bacterium
GATCGTGACCTCGATCGCGGCGGCCATTGAAGAGCAGGCCAACGTGACCAAGGATGTCGCGGGCAACATCGCGCAGGCTTCAACCGGGGTGCGGGAGGCCAATCAGCGCGTCTCGCAGACGGCCGAAGTGTCAAAGAGCATCGCCCACGACATCGCCAACGTCAGGGCCGCGGTAGCCGACATCCGGCAGGGCGGCGAACATGTGCAGGCCAGCGCGGTCAACCTGTCGAAGCTGGCCGAGCAGCTCGGCGCACAGGTCGCGCAGTTCACGATGTGAGAGGGCAGATATGGCAACAGGTATCACCAATTCTGAAACCGCTGAGGATCTGCTGGTCGCTACCTTCCAACTGGGAGGCGATGACGGAGTCTTTGCGATCGACGCCACTTTGATCCAGGAAGTGGTCATGGTGGGCGAGCTCACCCCCGTCCGTCACGCTCCGGACTATGTGGCCGGCATTCGTAACTTGCGCGGCCGCATCATCACCGTTATCGATCTCTGCGTGCGGCTGGGTCTGGAGGCCGTAGAGATCGGACCGGAGAGCCGCATCCTGATCGCCGACTGGAAGGGCGAACCTGTCGGTCTGCTGGTCAACCGGGTTGCGGACGCCGTGGCGCTCGAGGCCGGTGGCCTGGAGCCCGCACCTCCGAATCTGCATGGCGTGCAGATGCAGAAGCTGCTGGGTGTATTTCGCAGCGGCGAGCGCTTGGCGGCGCTGCTCGACCTTACCGCCGTGCTCGGCACCGATGACCGCGCCGGAACGCCGATCGCGAACGAAAACAAGAGGGGGTAGACGTGAGGGTCTTGGTCGCCGACGATGCGATCCTGTTCCGGCGGCTGCTTGCGGACGTGCTGGGCTCCCTGCCCGGGATCGAAGTGGTGGGAAGCGCGATCAATGGCAGGATCGCCGTCGAAAAAGTCCGGGAACTCAAGCCCGACCTTCTCACTCTCGACATCGAGATGCCGGAGATGGACGGACTGGCCGTCCTCGATGCGCTGACACGGAACGGTCGGCCAGAGGTCGAGATCATTGTGGTGAGTGCATTGTCCCGGCGCGGGGGCGACCTTACCATGCGGGCCCTCGAGAAGGGGGCCTTCGATTTCATTACCAAACCGGAATCCGCCACACCTGAAAAAAGTCGTGAGGCGCTGCTGCGGGAGCTGGGTCCACGCGTCCGCGCCATAGCGCATCGCCTGGAGGTACGCGCGATCTTGCGCGGAACGTCCTCCAACACCCGGCGCGATCCTCCAAAACCCGCTGCCG
Organism: uncultured Acidobacteriaceae bacterium; assembly: GCA_963762945.1. Classification (GTDB taxonomy): domain Bacteria; phylum Acidobacteriota; class Terriglobia; order Terriglobales; family Acidobacteriaceae; genus Telmatobacter. Next base: position 1,263 of record CAVXOO010000385.1, read on the forward strand.
TACCCGAACGTGTGCCGGGAGAGACCGCTCTCGATGGGATCGCCTCGCGCATGCAACGCATCGCCAAGAACGCGAAGCCCGAGATGGTTCTTATCGGAGTGTCTACCGGCGGCCCTGTGGCATTGGCCCAGCTGTTGCCTGCGATTCCGAACAACATTGGCGTGCCCATTCTGATTGTGCAGCACATGCCGCCCATCTTTACCAAGTCTCTGGCCGATAGCCTGGCGTCTAAATGCGCATTAGGCGTCCGGGAGGCCGCTCACGGGGAGTTTCCCGAGCCCAACACGGCCTACATTGCGCCAGGGGGCCGGCAGATGCGGCTCGCGGTAGGGCCAGGAGACCGGCCGGTCATCGAGTTGACCGACGATCCTCCGGAAAATAACTGCCGTCCCGCCGTGGACTACCTGTTTCGCTCGGCCGCCCATCACTTCCCTGGCCGCACCATGGCGGTCATTCTCACCGGGATGGGCAGCGACGGGACGCTCGGTTTGCGGCTTCTCAAGCGCCACAATTGTTTTGTGATTGCCCAGGATGAGGCCAGCTGTGTGGTTTACGGCATGCCCAAAGCCGCAGTGGACGCTGGCGTGGCCGACGCCATTCTGCCCCTGAATTCGATCGCTGGGCGCATCACTGCCTTCCTCAAAGGGGGCCTGATTTGACTACCGCAATCACGCCCGAGGAATTGCCGGTCTGGACCCGCTACATCTACGAGATCTGCGGGATTTCCCTGGACGAGTCCAAAGGCTATCTCGTCGAGACGCGACTGGGCGGCTTGTTGCCCGAAGCCGGCGCATCGAACTTCTCGGAGCTGTTCTACAAGGTGCGCTCCGACTCGACCACGAACCTCCGCCGCAAGGTCATTGAAGCCATCACCACCAATGAGACCTCGTTCTTTCGCGATACCGCTCCCTTCGAACTGCTTCGCCACAAGCTGATCCCCGACCTCATCGACCGGCGCGGCAAGAATGGCGCGCGCATACCGATCCGCATCTGGAGTGCCGCCTGCTCTACCGGGCAGGAGGCTTATAGCACGGCCATCGTTCTCAAGGAATTGCTGGGAGATCTGACGCGCTACGATATCCGCATTCTGGGCACCGACATTTCGAATAAGGTCGTGGCTCAGGCCAGCTACGGAGAATACAACCGTCTGGAACTGGAGCGGGGTTTGCCGCAGGAGTCGCTTGTGCGGCACTTCATGGCATCGGGGGATCGATGGAAGGTCCGCGATGAGATCCGCGCCCTGGCCACGTTTCGCACCATGAATTTGCTGGAGCCATTCTCCTTTCCCAATCCCTTTGACATCATCTTCTGCCGCAACGTAGCTATTTACTTCACCGAGACCGACAAGGGAAAACTGTTCAGAAATCTCACCAGATACCTGGCGCGAGACGGCTGCCTCATCATCGGCTCGACCGAGTCGATCTCCGGACTTTGTCCTGACCTTGAACCCAAACGCTACCTTCGTTCCGTGTTTTACCAGTGGAAGGGCACGGCATGAAGGCGGATTTTCGAGATTCGGGGCCCAATCGAGCACAAGGTTCTGCCAATATCGAGCGTGCCAATCTGGCCGCGGCCGTCGAGCAAGCTGCGGATGGCATCGTCGTCACCGGCATGAACGGGGCCATCCAGTATGTAAATCCCTCGTTCACGGCGATGACCGGATACAGCCTCGAAGAGGCGGTGGGAAAGACCCCGCGCATCCTCAAGTCCGGATGCCACTCTGCCGCGTTCTACAAGGAAATGTGGAACACGATTCGATCCGGACGGGTCTGGCGGGGCGAAATAACCAACCGGCGCAAGGACGGGACCACTTATCAAGAGGAGACGCGAATCTCTCCGGCCCGCGGTGAAAATGGCGAAATCGTTGGCTACGTCGCGATCAAACGCGACATCACCGAGCGCCGCAAAGCAGAGGCCGCGCTGCGCGAAAGCGAAGTGCGCTTTCGCTCCATGGCGGATTCCAGCCCGTCCATGATGTGGGTTACCGATGAGGATGGCAAAATCCAGTTCGTCAATCGGATGTACCGGGAGTTTTCCGGAATTACCTGCGAAGAGGCGCAAGCCGATAAGTGGCGAACGCTGCTTCACGCGGACGACGCTCCCCAGTATCTGGCGGCTTTCGACAAGGCGATCGCGGAACACATCTCCTTCAGCGCGGAAGCGCGAATGCGGCGACCCGACGGCGAGTGGCGGCTGGTGGGCTCTCGCGGCGAGCCGCGGTTTTCGCTGAACGGCAAGTACCTGGGGCACATCGGTCTGCAAGCGGATATTACCGCGCGCCGCAAGGCCGAGCAGTTGCAGGATTTCCAAAACTCTCTTATTCGCACCATCTATGAGGGGTCGCTGGACGGAATTCTGGTGGTGAACCCCGACGGCATTGTGGTGTCGCACAACAAGAGGTTATTGGACGTTTGGAAGATTCCGCTCACCGAGATTTCAGACGGCGAGGCGCACAACATCGTGGGCGACCGTCACGAGCCGCTTCTTGCTGCGGTCCTCGATCGAGTCAAGGACCCGGAAACCTATAGGAAGCGAGTTCATGCGGTTGAGAGCGATCAGGATGCGACGGACCGCTCGGAGTTCGAATTGAAGGACGGCAGGACGCTGGAACGCTATTCGCTAAGCCTGCGGAGTGAAAGCGGCCAGTACCTGGGGCACGCGAGGTTCTTTCGAGACCTCACCGATCAGAAGCAGGCGGAACAAGCCCTGCGCGAGAGCGAAGAGCGTTTCCGGATCATGGCCGACGGCTGTCCGATTGGAATCTGGATGAGCGACGAAGAGGGCAGGACGCGGTTCGTCAACCGGACTTACCGGGAGTTCTGTGGAATCGCCTCGGAAGGGGTGGACCCAGACGCGTGGCGCGCCTTGATCCATCCCGACGACAGGCCGGCCTTTGTCGAGGGCTTCGAGCGCGCTTTGCGGGAGCACACACCCTTCAAGACTGAAAGTCGTCATCGCCGCGCCGATGGCGCGTGGAGATGGGTGGAGTCCTATGCCGTGCCGCGTTTCTCGAAAGATTTGAAGTTCCTGGGACTCAGCGGGACGAGTAAGGATGTTACCGAACGCTGGCAAGCCGAGCAGGCACTGAAGGAAAGCGAAGAGAGATTCCGTGTCATGGCCGATGGCTGCCCGCTGCCGATGTGGGTGACCGGCGCCGAGGGCGGGGTTCAATTTGTCAATCGGGCGCTCCGGGAGTTTACCGGCGCCGGCAAAGAGCAGGTGGAGGGCGACAATTGGCTAATGTTCTCTCACCCGGACGATGCTCAGGCGTTCTTCGAGGAATCCCGGCGCGTGGTAAGGGAGCGCGTACCGTTCAAAACCGAAACGCGCTTCAGGCGCGCCGACGGCGAATGGCGGTGGCTTGCCATCGTCGGAGAACCGCGTCTTTCCTCCAGCGGCGAATTCATGGGCCATATCGGCCTGGGTATGGACATCACGGAACGCAAGCAAGCCGAGCAGGCGCTGAAGGAAACCGAAGAGCGATTTCGCGTCATGGCGGACAGTTGCTCTCTCGGGATCTGGGTGACCGACTCCGAGGGCAAGACGCTCTTTGCCAACCGCGCCTACCGGCTATTTTGCGGAAACACCTCCGAAGAGTTGGAACCTGACGCGTGGCTGTTCCTGCTTCACCCGGACGATGCGCCTGAATTTCTGGAAACATTCGATCGGGCGGTTCAGGAGCATACGCAATTCAGAGGCGAGCAGCGGGTCCGGCGCGCCGATGGCGAGTGGCGTTGGTTGGAATCGACCGCGGTGCCGCGCTTTTCACCCGGCGGCGAGTTTCTGGGGCTCGTGGGCACCAGTCAAGACATTACCGGCCGCAAACAAGCCGAGCAGGCCCTCAAAGGCAGCGAAGAGCAATTTCGCCAGTTAGCGGAGAATATCCGCCAGGTCTTCTGGTTGAAAGAACCGGAAGCAGAAGGATTCCTCTATATCAGTCCCGCCTTTGAACAGGTTTGGGAAAGACCCTGTGCCAGCGTCTACCAAAACCCCGCGATCCGGCTGGAAGCAATTCATCCCGACGACTTCGAGCGGTCTCGCTCGGACTTCGCGCGGCAGATGCAGGGAGAAGAAATAGAATCGGAATACAGAATTCGAACCCCGGAGGGCCGGGAGAAATGGATTCGCGGCCGTACTTTCCCCATTCGCGATCAAGAGGGAAAACTGTTCAGAATCGCGGGAATTGCGGAAGATATTACGGAACGAAAGCTCCACGAGGAAGCGTTGATTCGCGCCCGGGGGGACGCCGAGGCCGCCAACAGTCAGCTCGCCGCGCAACACGCCGTTCTGGATAGCGAGCGCAATTTACTGCGCACCTTTATCGACAACATTCCCGATTGGATATTCGTAAAAGATACCGACTCCAGGTTTATCGTTGTCAACCGGGAATTTGCGCGATGCGCTGGGGTTGAGAAACCAGTGGATCTGGTTGGAAAATCCGATCGCGACATCTTTCCCGCCGAGGTGGCCGAGCGTATTTATGAAGACGACCGGGCAGTGATTCGCTCCGGCCGGCCTATGTTCAACCGTGAGGAGACCGTCGGAACAGGTGCGAGCAGAACGTCCCGGATCCTTCTCACCACCAAGGTGCCGCTCCTCGACAGCCAGGGCCATGTGACTGGAATCGCGGGCATGGCGCGCGACATCACTAAACGCAAGGCGATGGAAAATGAGCTTCGCGAAGGCAACCGGGAGCTCCAAAGGTCAATTGACCGGGCCAATAAGCTGGCCGTGGATGCTGAGGCGGCCAATCGATCCAAGAGCGAATTCCTGGCCAACATGAGTCACGAGATTCGCACGCCGATGAATGGCGTGATCGGCATGAATGGTTTGCTGCTCTCCACCAACATGGATGAGGAGCAACGCCACTACGCGGAAGTGATTGACGCCTGCGCCCGATCGCTGCTCACGGTCATCGACGACATACTGGATTTTTCCAAGGTCGAAGCGGGCAAGCTCGAGATCGACACCGTGAACTTCAACTTGCACGTCCTGATGGGCGATTTCGCCGGGATGATGGCCGAGCGCGTTGGGGACAAGCCGCTGGAATTTGTCTGCGCCGTGGCGCCGGATGTGAGGGAGAATTTGCGGGGAGATCCGGGGCGTTTGCGCCAGGTGCTCCAGAATCTTGTCAGCAATGCCATGAAGTTCACGCACCAGGGCGAGGTCGTAGTGCGCGTGGAACTGATCTCGGAGACCGATGGCGATGTGCGGTTGCGTTTCGCCGTGCGAGATACGGGCATCGGAATTCCCAAGGACAAGCAGCAAATACTGTTCACCAGTTTCACGCAGGTTGAACGCCTCGACTACGCGGCAGTACGGCGGCACCGGATTGGGGCTTGCCATTTCCAAGAGACTGGTCGAACTCATGGGCGGCGAAATCGGCTTCGAGAGCAAGGAGGGCGAAGGCTCGACGTTCTGGTTCACAGTCCGCCTCGGCAAACAATCTCCAGACCGCCAAGCAAACGCCCACAAGGTCCCTGTGAAGGGCGCGCGGATTTTAGTAGTGGACGACAATGCCACCAATCGGGAGGTGCTCACCTCGCAACTTCAATCCTGGGGTGCGGCGGTGGTGGCCGTCGAGAGCGGTCCGACCGCCCTGGCCTGTTTGCGCTATGCAGCCACCACCGGAAGTCCGTTCCAGGTTGCCGTGCTGGATATGATGATGCCGGGGATGGATGGAGCAACGTTGGGGCGCGCGATTCTGGCTGAGGATGCGCTGAAAACGATTCCTTTGGTGATGATGACCTCTTTGGGCCAGCGCGGAGACGCGCTGTGTTTCAAAGAGATCGGATTCGCGGCATATCTGATCAAGCCCGTGCGGCCATCCGATCTCTTTGACTGCTTGGTCAACCTGTTGGCAGGCGATCGGAAGGCGGAGCCACGCTCTTTGATTACCCGTCACAGCCTGCAGGCGGCGCGCAGAAGCAATGCCCGCATCCTTCTCGTCGAGGACAATGTCACCAACCAGGAAGTCGCGTGCGGGATGCTGCAGCGGATGGGTTGGCACGCAGATTGGGCTCGAGATGGCAGTGAGGCATTGCAGTCGCTTGAACTTAGGTCTTACGACCTGGTCCTGATGGATGTGCAGATGCCGGTGATGGATGGATACGAGGCCACCCGCTGTATCCGCGATCCAAAATCTACGGTGCTCAACCACAATATTCCCGTCATCGCCACGACCGCCCATGCCATGGCAGGAGATGCAGAGAAGTGTCTCGCGGCAGGAATGAGCGATTACATTTCCAAGCCTATCGATCCCAAGATCCTGGAGAGTCATTTAGAGAAGTGGTTAACGCGAAGACAACATCAACCGCTCGTCTCGTCACCCGCCGCATCGGCCAGCGATGGTGATGCGCAGATTCAGGCAACGCCGAGTGCCGCTTTGGTATTCAATCGGGAGAAGTTTCTGGAGCGGATGATGGGAGACGAGGAGTTTGCTCGTGAAGTAGCAGGCGAATTCCTGAAGGAACTGCCGGCGCTTGTGAGTATTCTGAAACAGCATGTCGCGCAGTCGGATCTCGAATCGATCTGGAAGCAGGCTCACAAGATAAAAGGTTCCGCGGCCAATGTGGGGGGAGAGGCGCTGAGAGATGTCGCATTGAAAGTGGAGCAGGCGGGCAAGGCGGGCAACTCGGCGGATGCTGTTCAATGGGCTCCTGAACTGGAGATTGAGGCTGCAAGGTTGATCGATACATTGCAATGCTGGCAAGCTGAACTTGCTTCATCGAAGCATTGACCTACCTTTAAATCAGGCATTCAAGCCGTCATTCCATCCTGGACTGCGCTTGCGACGCGACCTTCGCGCGCGACGCGAATGCATCTCCAAATTGCGGTCGGCCGATTTCGGATGTATTGCGGAATATTTGCTTCGTTACAAACTCTCCGTCAGGCTCCTGAATCGATTCAGCAGCGGCAAACCCGAGCGGCACAGGGGATTCCAGTCGCCATGCCGACTCGTCAGGACTAATCTGCCTTCGTCGAGTGATTTGGCGATTTGGCGTGAACTGATATCGGAGTGCTCAAGTGGCGCGGAGATCAAGTTTATTCCGCATCATTGCGATCGATTGAGATTTGGGCTACCGGGCTCATTCCTGTCGCAGCGCGGTTGTGGGATCGACACAGCTTGCGCGCATGGCGGGGATCAAGCCTGCCAGGCCCGCGGCCAGAGTGAGAAGGAGGGCAGATCCGACAAGCGTCAATGGATCGTACGGGTTCAATCCAAAAAGCTGGCTGCGGATCAAATTAGCGAGGGCAACCGCGAGCAAAGAACCGGCAACCAGGCCGGCGCCGATGAGGATGAACACTTCGCGCATGACCATCGCGATTACGTTGCTCGGCAGCGCTCCGAGCGCAATGCGGACTCCAATTTCGCGCGTTCGCCGCGTCACAACGTAAGCCATGACCCCGTAAAGCCCGATGACTGCGAGCAAAGTGGCAAGTCCGCCGAAGACCCGCAGAAAGACTGGCGACCAGCCGCTCGGTCCGCAGCGAGAATCCAATCCGTTCGTTCATGGTTTCGAGCCCGACGACCGGAACGTGCGGGTCGAACTGCCGCATGCGTTCGCGAAGCAGGACTTCGAGCTGGCGCGGATCGACATGCGTGCGCAGATAGACGGTCATGCCGCGGAAATGGGTGGCCTCCAGGTACGGGAAGTAAGCCTGCGCCGGAGGAGCCTCCCGCAAGTCTCTGTATTTCCTGTCTGGGATCACCCCGATGACTTCAATGTCCGGGCTGACTGGCTCAAGGTCGTTCACGAGCCCGAAATGCTGCCCGATGGGATTTCGGCCGGAGAAGTATTTCCTCGCGAAGGTCTCATTGACGACAGCGACATCGTATTTGGCCGGCAAATCGTCCCGCGCGGTAAAGGCACGCCCGGCAACGACAGGAATGCCGAGGGTGGCAAAGTAGTCCGGGCCGACCTCGCTGAGAACTGGCTGTTCTTCAATCGGCGCCCCTTCGAAATCCTTGCCCAGGATAGCGTTCTGCCACGCATAGCCCTTTAGAAGCGGCATAGACGAGAATCCAACCGATTCAACACCGGGCATGGTTTCGAGGTTGACGCTCAACCGTTCATAGAATGACCTGGCATCCTGGTCGGAGTATCCGCTGAGCGAAGGGTTGACCGTGAAGGTGAGAAGACGATCCGTCGGAAATCCTGGCCCCAGGCTCTCGAGGTTGCGCAAAGTGCGGACGAAGAGGCCTGCACCGACGAGCAGCAGCAGCGACAGCGCCACCTGAACGCAGACCAGCATCCGACGAACAGAGATGCCACCGGCTGAGAGGGCGCCGGATCTGTCTTTGAGCGCGTGCGTAACTTCAGTGCGCGAGCCGCGAATGGCGGGCAGAAGCCCGAAGACCGTTGAGGTGAGCAGCATGACGCCCAGAGTGAAGCACAGTACGCGAAGATCTGGAATCGGTGATATCAAGAACTCGGCGGCCGCATCCGGAGACAGATAGATGCGCAGCAGAAGGCGATCCGCCAGAAAGGCCAGCGCCAGTCCCACGACAGCTCCTGCGGCTGAGAGGAGCAGACTCTCGATGAGCAACTGGCGAACGATGCGCGCTCTGCCGGCCCCGATGGCAAGACGAACAGCGAGCTCCCGCTCCCGCGCTGTGGCGCGCGCCAGCAGCAGATTCGCCAGGTTGGCGCAGGCCAGCAGCAGCACCGCTCCGGTGAACGCGACCAGCAGCCATAGCGGCTTTCGCATATACTCGCGCAGCCCGTTTTCCGAACCCGGCAAAAGTTTAACTTGATTGTGAAGAAACAACTGCCGGTCCGTTGCCGTCATGTTGATCGCGAATTCAGGCTGTCGAACTTCGAATTCGAGAATGTTGTGCAGAAGAGATTGCAGCGATGCCTGAGCCTGTTGCATGCTGGCGCCGGGCTTGAGGCGTCCGTAGGTGGTGACCCAACCGAAGCGGCGGCGCCGGTCCTTGATGCCGTCCCCGTACGGCTGCATCTCCGTCTTCATCATGATGGGGACGAAGACGTTCGCAGGGGCTCCCATCTCCACGCCGTCGAAACCGGGCTGCGCGACTCCGATCACGGTCATTGCATGACTGTTGAGGGAGATGGTCCGGCCGACGATGGTACGGTCGCCGTTGAAGTAGTTCCGCCAGAAGCTGTAGCTGAGTACTACCACCGGCTTGCTGTCGGGAACCGCGTCGTCGTCCGGAGCGATGGTGCGGCCCAATGCCGTCCCGACGCCCAGGACCGGGAAATAGGAGGCGGAGACCAACTCCGCCTGGATTTGCGCTATTCGATCTCCGTAGCCGATGGTGACGGTGGTCGGGAACCGGCAAAACATCCCGGAGAAGACTTGATTGTTGTCGCGTAAATCTTCAAACATTGGCCAGGAAACGGTGTTGGGGCCGTAGCTATTGCCGAAGTGGTTGCCGGTCTCTCGAACGATCACAAGCTGCTCGGGATGACTGACCGGCAATAGCCGCAGGACCACCTGATCCAGCAGGCTGAACATGGCGGTGTTTGCGCCGATGCCGAGCGCCAACGTTGCCACGGCGACCGACGAGAAAGCCGGATTCTTCGCCAGCGTGCGAACACCGTAGCGAATATCCTGCGCGAGCCTGTCCAACGAGACTCCCGCGCGGACATCGCGAACGCTTTGTCGTACCCAATCGAGTCCTCCGGCTTCGCGACGAGCTGTGCGGCGCGCTTCTTCGGTAGCCATTCCTGCCTGCACCTTCTCGGCCGATAACAGTTCCACATAGACCTGGAATTCCTCGTCAAGGTCGCGGTCGAGCTGTTTTCTGCGCAACAGGTTGTTCCAGAGCGCGCGGAGTCGACTCAACATAAAGCCCCCTACGTGGTGCGCAAGGCAGTCGCCATGGCAAAAGATATTCGTTCCCACCGCTCCGATTCGGTGTGCAGTTGCTTTTTACCGGCCTTAGTCAGCGCATAGAATTTCGCACGCCGGTTGGTTTCCGATTCGCCCCAGAAGGATGTGAGCCATCCGGCCTGTTCCATGCGGTGCAGCGCTGGAAACAACGATCCGGGCTTGACGTCGAAGGTTCCATTCGTCATTTGCCCGATCCTGCGCGATATGCCCATCCCATGCAGTTCCTGGACGGCGAGAGCCTTGAGGATTAATAGATCGAGTGTGCCTTGCAAGAGATCGGATTGAGGAGCGGGCATGGGCTCTCCTATTGACAGTCTATAAGACAATAGCATTGGTCTTATAGACTGTCAATAGGAGATGGAAATCTGCCCGCGAGGTCCATCGCTGTCGCGGAAATTGACTCAATGGGTCAGCCGCGCGTACTCGGCGCAGGCTCGCTTCAGATCTGGGTCGGCATCCTTCCAAATCGTTGTGCGATGATACTGCGCACTGAAATCGATCGCATCTGCGATCGTCCTCAAGAAGATCGGCCCGGAGCTCTGACTCCGGGCCGATTTTCTAATCGTTCGAATTGGCGGACCAATACGGAGATCGAAAGCCCACCAAGCGAGGAAAAACTTTGCGACTAACTCAACATTGTCGATGAAACATGTGACTTATGAAGCGTTGGTCGTCACTCTAACCAAGGTCTGGCGCCGGCTTTGCCAGCAGGACGCCGAGAGCGCAACTTGCCATTCGCGCCAGTTCTCCGTCAGCGCGGCTGGTTAGAACCACCGGAACCTTAGCTCCAACCACAACTCCCGCCGCCAGTGCTCCGGCCAGATACTGAAGTTCCTTGAAGAGGATATTTCCCGCTTCCAGATTGGGGACCATAAGAAGATCCGGGTCTCCTGCCACAGGCGATTTGATCTTCTTGATCTTTGCGGCGTCGCTGGAAATGGCATTATCGAATGCCAGCGGACCATCGACGATGGCCCCAGTAATCTGTCCGCGGTCGACCATCTTGCAAAGGGCGGCCGCATCCAGCGTGGATGGAATGGCCGGGTTGACTGACTCGACTGCCGATAGGATTGCCACCTTCGGTTTCGCGACCTCAAGCGTTATCAACATATCGATAGCATTCTGCAGAATGCTGATCTTGGTCTCGAGGTCCGGCTGGATATTGACCGCGGCATCGGTAACGAAGAGGGTCTTGTGATAGGACGGAACATCCAAAGCAAAAACATGGCTGATGCGCCGCCCAGTGCGCATTCCGCTTTCGCGTGAGACGACAGCGCCCATGAGTTCGTCTGTGTGCAAGGAGCCCTTCATGAGCATTTGCACCTCGCCTTTACGAGCCATTTCGACAGCCCGGATGGCAGCCGTGCGGCTATTGTCGATGTTGACGATCTGAATGGTTCCCAAATCGAGTTGCAAAGTCCCTGCCAAACTGCGGATCTTCGTTTCGGAACCCACAAGAACCGGAACGATCAATCTGTCCTTGAACGCCTGAATCGCGCCGCCAAGAGCGACTTCGTCGCACGGCCAGACAATGGCGGTTCTCACAGCCGGTTTCGATGTGGCGCGCGCGATCAGGCCGAGGTAATGACGATAGGGGTTATTCACGATGAGCTGTGGCACCGGGAGAGTGGACCAACGCAGCTTCTTCTCAGGCGCGATGAGTTCGGCGGCGCCCGAAAAGATCGGCGTACCAGCGCCATTGCTTGCTTCGCACTCGAAGTGAATCGTCTTTGTTGCATCGTCCTTGGCCGTAACCTGCGCCTTGACGAGAATGCGATCTCCGACACGGATGCGGTTATGGAACGAGAGTGAGACGTTCTTTAATGTGCATCCCGGCCCCGGTATATTCATGCTGAAGAGACCTGAGATAAGCGAGGCGCACCACATGTTTGGCCCTGTCGGAGGTATTCCCCCGGCGCGATCGATAAGTTCATCGGTATTCAGAACCGAGTGAAATCCGGAGATCGAGGCGAACGCCATCGCGTCATCCGTGGTGAGAACGTGCTCAGTCCCAGCGGTGTCGCCAACTGTAATCTCGTCGTATGTCTTGCTCTCAATAAACCCCAGATTCATGCAGACCCCTTCCCACTCGGGCTCCGTCCGTTATGAGCCCAACATGTCATGGTAGGGTCCGCGAGCGCTGTTCCACGTGACTGCAATCACCGATGCCACAAATTGGGCCGCATAGTGAAAAGTCCCGCGTAATGAAATTGGTTTTCGCTCCAACAAATCGAGGGGATCTAGATGGGAGGCTTGATTCCCGTAGACGACGCATCGCGCAGCCCGCACGCATTCCATAGGTTTGTGAGTGCGGCATGGAGATTGGAAGCTGATCGATTTACCGCGACCCGGAGACGGTTCTAGAACGAAAGCATGGGGCGGAGATCGGCAGAAAAGTGCACTTGGCATCCTGTCCGATGTTCTACTGCATCTTTCGTCACACCTTCGGCGATCTCCTGCATGACAAGCCCTTCGGGAGACACATGGAACCACCCCAGTTCGGTAACGATGTCGTGAACGACGCGTTTCCCTGTGAGAGGCAGCGAGCACTCCGCGACAATCTTCGCATCTCCGTCTTTTGCGTTGTGATCCATGGCAACAATGACGTGAGCCGCGCTGGCGACAAGGTCCATCGCGCCGCCCATGCCCTTCACCATTTTTCCGGGAATGGTCCAGTTCGCAAGATCGCCACAGCAGGAGACCTGCATCGCTCCCAGGATGCTCATGTTCATATGTCCTCCGCGGATCATGGCAAAAGCCTGATCGCTCGCGAAGAAACTGGAACCGGGTAGAACTGTCACCGGTTGTTTGCCGGCATTGATCAAGTCGGGATCTTCGCGGTCCGGCGGGGGCGGCGGCCCGATTCCCAGCAGGCCATTCTCGGATTGGAGAACGACTTCGATTCCCGGCGGCACGTATGTCGCAATCATGGTGGGAAGGCCAATGCCAAGATTGACATAGTAGCCATCCTTCAGCTCCAGTGCAATCCGCCGTGCGATAACTTCTTTACCGTTCACCTTTATACCCTCGCCCGATATTCCTTTGGGGGACAAAGCCATTGGCACAACTGCTCTACTGCATCAAAAATGATAGCCGCCACTACAGATCAGCACTTCGCCAGTTACGTAATCCGATAAAGGAGAACAGAAAAAGAGCACTGCACCCGCCGCCTCCTCGGGAGTACCGATGCGTCCCAGCGGGCACTCGGCCGCGATGGATTCGAGCATCGCAGGTTGCACGCCGATGGGAATATCCTTCCCTCCCATTTTGATTTGCCCTCCGGGCTTAAGTGGCTGCGTCATGCGAGTCTGGATGAGACCAAAGCCAACCGCATTCACGTTGATGTTATACCGGCCCCACTCCTTAGCCAGCGTCTTAGTCAGTCCTATAACTCCAGACTTACCCGCGGAGTAGCCTGCCTGGCCAGGATTTCCATCGGTTCCGGAAATGGATGTTATATTCACGACTTTGCGCATCACGCGCTGGCCGCTCGCTATCTCCCGCTTGGCAGTTTCCCGAAGATAGCCTGAAGCAGCGCGCAGTAAACGGAAGGGCGCCATAACATGGATGTTGAGCATGGCCAGGAACTGCTCGTCAGAGGTCTTCTGGATTACTCCGTCCCAGCTGAAGCCAGCGCAGTTCACAATGATGTCAATCGAACCGAAGGCCTCAAGCGCGGCATGCACGATTTGCTGCGGAACTTCCGGCTCCATCAGGTCGCCACGGATGATTGCAATCCGCTGCGGATCGGGCACGGATGCCCGCACATCCTGCAATGCCTCTTGATCCAAATCGCATGCGAGTGCATTCGCTCCGGCCGATACGAGCCGTTGCACGATGGCTTTGCCAATCCCTCGTCCGCCGCCCGTAACAATGGCGGTTTTGCCACTCAGAGTGAAGGGAGATACTGCGTCTGCTTCTGTCATCGCTGCGCGTACTCCTTAATAAAGCGCGACTCGATTGGTTTCTCAAACACAGGTCCAACGACGACCCTATCTACATAAATGCCAGGAGTTACAATTTGATCCGGATCCAATTGGCCCGGTTCGACGAGTTCTTCAACCTCGGCAATCGTCAATTCCGCGGCTGTGGCCATGGCAGGATTGAAGTTGCGAGCTGTCTCGCGATAGATAAGATTGCCGTGACGGTCTGCCTTCCAGGCCTTGATCAGCGATACATCGGCGTGCAGCGCGTGCTCCATCAGGAAGGATTTTCCATTGAACTCACGCATCTCCTTACCTTCGGCGACTACAGTGCCGACTCCGGCAGGAACATAGAAAGCGGGAATACCGGCGCCGCCGGCGCGAATCCGCTCCGCGAGTGTCCCCTGCGGTATGAGCGTAAGGTGCAGTTCCCCGGCGATGACAAGCTTCTCGAGCAAGCGGTTCTCGCCCACGTAGCTGCCGATATGCGAGGCGATCATTCCGGCCTCAAGCATAAGTCCCATCCCGAATCCATCGACGCCCATGTTATTGCTGATGGTGTGCAGCCCTTTTACGCCCTTGCGAATTACAGCCGCAATCAGATTCTCGGGGATTCCGCACAACCCAAATCCGCCGAGCATGACGGTCATACCATCCCGCAGATCTACGACCGCAGCATCCGGAGAGTCGATTACCTTATTCACTTTCCTGCCCCCTCGGGTCACAACAAAATCCACAATGGTCTATCAATCAACCCTGCCAATGCGAAATGCGCAACGTGCCTATCGGATCATGCGTTACCGAAATACCACATATCGCTGTGCCGGCTGCGTCGCGTTCGCACACCCGATAACTACAAAATCGCTTCCCTCTTCATTCCGCCGAGATCACGATCGCGATGCCCATGCCTCCACCAATACAGAGGCTGGCGACGCCATATCGTTTCTCAAGTCTCCTCAAGGAGTGAATCAGGGTTACGAGCACGCGAGCGCCCGAAGCGCCAATGGGATGTCCGAGCGCGATGGCTCCGCCGCCGCCGTTGACCTTGGCCGGGTCAAGATTGAGCTTGCGGACGACAGCGATCGATTGCGCGGCGAACGCTTCGTTTAATTCGAAGAGATCGATCTGTCCCAGGGTCAGGCCCGCCTTCTTTAAGGCGATCGGCACCGCAGCCACCGGACCGAGTCCCATCACCGCAGGGGAGATCCCGGCCAGACCGTAGGAGAGAATGCGCGCCAGCACAGGCAGACCGTGACTCTTCGCGTACTCCTCGGTGGTTATAGCCAGCATCGCTGCACCATCGTTCAGGCCGCTGGAGTTTCCCGCCGTTACCGTCCCATTGGCTTTGAAGGCCGGTTTCAATCGCGCCAGGGCCTCAACACTGGAATCCGGGCGCGGGTGCTCGTCGATGGCAAACTCGACAACACCTTTTTGGGTTTTGACTGGAACCGGAACAATCTCCGCGTTGAAAACTCCGTCGCGAAGGGCTCTCGCCGCCCGTGTCTGGCTCTCGACGGCAAAGGCATCCTGCTCCTCGCGTGTGATACCGCATTGTTCGGCTACATTCTCCGCGGTAACGCCCATTGCGCTGGCCAGGCTCGGATCGGTGAGACCTTCGCTGAGGATGCTGTTCAACCAACTCGCCGGATCCGTAGCGATAACCGGCGCGCGCCTGTGGCAGAAGATAGGGTGCCCGCGACATGCTTTCAGTGCCGCCAGCGAGATAGAGCTGCCCTTCTCCGCACTGCAGCCCTTGCACGGCCGATACGACCGCCTGCAGACCACTTCCGCATACACGATTGATGGTCTGGGCAGGTACTTGTTCGGGAAGACCGGATTTGAGAGCAATCTGACGGCCCGGATTCATGCCGCCGCCCGCCTGCAGAACATTGCCGACAATCACGTCGGCGATATCTTCGGCGATAAGTCCGGGCAAGATCGCCTTGGTTGCAATAACACCCAGGTCAACCGCCGAAATGTCCTTAAGACTCCCCTGAAATCCTCCAATTGCCGTGCGCTTGGCTGCTGCAATAACGAACTCTGGCATAAGATTCCCATCTGAGCTGAAATCAGGCTCGGGCCAGTTGGGCTCTTTATGCTATTTCAAAAACTTTGCAAAGAACCCACTTCCAAAACGGAATGCTAATGATGCACAATTAAGCTGCACAGGTTTAATTCGGACATAAGAGTGTTCTTTTCGGACAGGACTTTGGCCGCGATGGAATTACCTCTTTGGAACGAAAAACGTTACGCGCCCTACAAGGTTGCAGCCCTTGTTGAAGTTCTTGTGGAGCAAGGAATTGCGCCAGAGGCGAGCCTTTCAGGCACAGGCCTCTTGCCTGAGAGCCTCGCGAATCCTGAGACTCTTACCTCCGTTCGCCAATACATTACGGTCTGCCACAATGCTCTGCGGCTATCGAAAACCCCGGAGACACCTTTTCGTACCGGCAGCCGAATTCCGCTGTCTGCATATGGGATGTATGGATTTGCCCTGGTAAGCAGTCCCACGATTCGCGAATATTTCCAGGTAGCCGTCAAGTACCATCGGCTTGCGACGCCGCTTCTATCCATGTCGTGGCGCGAAGAGGGCGATTACGCATCGTGGATTTTCCCGATGAACGCAGCGGTCACGCATCCCGACTCATTGCTGCGTTTTCTCGTGGAGCAGCAGTTGACCCAGCTCGCGACGCATCTGAGAGATGTGCTTGAAAGCGACTCTTATCTGCCCGTTCGCGCCGATCTTTCGTATTCCGCCCCGGACCACATTCATCTTTACAAGCTCTATCTCCGCTGTCCGGTTCGCTTCGGTCAGCCGATCTCTCAACTCATCTATCCGAAATCGATTCTCTCTGCCAAGCCGCGCCTGGCGCACGGTCTCACCGCGAAGATCCTGCGCGACACCTGCGAGCGCATTCTCGGCGAGGTAAAAACATCGACAGGTGTCGCCGGTGAGGTCTATCAGATCATCGCGTCAACACCCGGGCACTCCCCAAGCATGGAAGATGTGGCCAGGCAGATCGCCACAACCGTACGGACACTCAATCGAAAGCTCCACGCCGAGGGTACCTCTTTTACTCAAATTCTCGACGATGTCCGCTGCAACCTCGCGAGCGAGTATCTGCGTTCCACGAAACTGAGCATCGAGGACATATCGGAGCTTGTGGGATTCAGCGAGGCCACGAATTTTCGTCATGCGTTCCGCAGATGGACCGGCAGCACACCGGCGCGCTATCGTCCTTAGAGCGGCACAAAAAAAACGTCGCGGGTCCGAAAACGACATAAAAATGTCCGCTGGGAACCTGTCGTGTCCTGTCTTCAACTTCTTATCATCGTTCGGTCCTTGAATCTATGGTTTAATCGAGTCCGAAGATGGCAAAGAAAAATCGCAAAATCGTCATTAGCTGCGCGATTACCGGCTCAGTTCACACTCCAACCATGTCGGAGTATCTTCCCGTCACTCCATCCCAGATCGTTGACAGCGCAGTTGAGGCTGCGGAGGCCGGGGCCGCGATTCTCCATATTCATGCCAGAGAGCCCGAGGCCGGCAGGCCCACGGGAGATCCCGCGCACTTTCGGCAGATTTGTCCGGTTCTGGCAGAACGCACAAACGCGATCATCAATATCACGACTGGCGGCAGTTCCGATATGAAGATCGAGCAGCGGCTCGCTTATCCCCTGCAGGCCAAACCCGAGATGTGCTCGCTGAATATGGGATCGATGAACTTTTCCATTCATCCCGTAGCCGACCGCATCACGAACTGGCGTTACGACTGGGAGAAGCCGAAGATCGCGGGCATGAAAGACTGCGTTTTCAAGAATACCTTCGCCGACATTGAATACATATTGAGCAATCTTGGCGAAAGCGGCACTCGATTCGAACTCGAGTGCTACGACGTCGGGCACCTTTACAATCTCGCATACTTTGTGGACCGCGATATCATCGAGCCGCCGCTCTTTATTCAGGCTATCTTCGGCATCCTCGGCGGGCTGGGTCCGGACCCGGACAATCTCTTCATCATGCGATCCACGGCGGACCGCTTATTTGGGCGAGATTCCTATAACCTTTCCGTGTTGGGCGCAGGACGCCACCAGATGTCCCTTCTAACCATGGGAGCCATCCTCGGCGCAAATGTGCGCGTGGGACTGGAAGACAATCTCTATCTCGGCCCTGGAGTCAAGGCCACGAGTAACGCCGAGCAGGTCAAGAAGATCAGCCGCATTCTTGAAGAACTCTCCTTTGAAATCGCCACACCTTCTGATGTCAGGGAGATGCTGCAATTGAAAGGCCCGGAGAATGTTCATTTCGCCTGATAATTGTGGTTGGGATCCCGTCATCCAAAAAGAATTTCAATGAAAGGTGAATCGAGAATGACCTTCCAGGATCGACTCTATCCCCCTCCGGGGTTGCGGGTTTTGGTGACTGCGGGCGGATCCGGGATTGGAGCCGCCATTGCAACCGCTTTCGCGGAAACGGGCGCCGAAATCCACATCTGCGACATCGACGCTGCTGCCCTGGCCGCATTCCAGAAGCGCTTCCCTTCCTGCGCGGCAACCCTCGCCGACGTCGCCGATGAAAGGCAAGTCGAAGCGCTTTTTTCGGCGCAGCGCGCAACATTTGGCGGTCTCGATGTCCTGATTAATTGCGCCGGCATCGCGGGCCCGACAGCCGGAGTGGATAAGATCACTGAACAGGAATGGACGCGCACGATCGAAGTGAACCTGAATGGCCAGTACCGCTGTCTGCACCATGCTGTACCGATGCTGCGAGAGTCTAAGGCCGCCAACATTGTCTGCATTTCGTCCGTTGCCGGCCGCATGGGTATTCCATGGCGCACGCCGTACGTGGCGACAAAATGGGCCATCGTGGGAATCGCTAAATCGCTCGCCATCGAGCTCGGTCCCGACAACATCAGGGTGAACGCGGTGTTGCCCGGCATTGTCGAAGGGCCGAGGATGGATGGCGTAATCAGAGCGCGCGCCCAGCAGGAAGGTATTGAAGAGCCTGCGATGCGGGAGGAATATCTCAAGCATATTTCCCTGCACCGGATGGTAAACGCGGACGATGTAGCGCTCACGTGTCTCTTTCTGTGTTCGCCGGCAGGGCGGAATATTTCCGGGCAGGCGATCGGCGTGGATGGCTATTATTTCTAGAGCTCGTTACAAGATAGGCAAAAGTTCGGGACTGGCAGGATGAAGTAACGCCGGGCTCCGGCTTTGTCCAAAGCGAGGTCGAGTTGAAAAAGGCAGGCTACGTCTCGCCGGAAACGAGAGGCGCGTGACATGAGCCGTGATGCAGTGATTGTTTCTGTAGCGCGGACTCCGATCGGTCGCGCGTACAAAGGTGCGTTCAACGCGACCCCCGCCCCAACCCTGGCCGCTCACGCAATTCGCGCCGCAGTCGCGCGCGCAAAAGTTGAGCCCGATGAGCTCGAGGATTGCATCGTCGGGTCGGCCTTGCCTCAGGGCCAGCAGCATACCATCGGACGCACCGCCGCTCTAGCCGCGGGCCTGCCGGTCTCGGTCGCCGGGCAGACCGTTGACAGACAGTGTTCGTCGGGGCTCATGAGCATCTCCATGGCGTCGAAACAAGTCGTCATGGACCGCATGGACATTGTTGTAGCCGGCGGCGTGGATTCGATCTCGCTGGTGCAGACCGCCGAACTCCGTCTCGGTTCTGACCCGGCGCTCCTCGCACTTCATCCAGCGATTTACATGCCGATGATCGACACGGCCGAGGTTGTCGCTCGCCGCTACGGCATCACGCGCGAGCAGCAGGATGAGTACGCGCTTCAGTCGCAGCGTCGAACCGGCGAAGCTCAGGCCGCCGGCCGCTTCGATGCGGAAATCATCGCGGTAAAAACGCTCAAGTCGGTGACCGACAAAACCACCGGCGAGACCTCGATGCAAGAGGTAATACTGATGCGCGACGAAGGCAACCGGCCTGACACAACGATCGAAGGCCTCGCCGCGCTCAAGCCGGTGCGGCAAGACGGCTATATTACCGCGGGCAATGCCAGCCAGTTATCCGATGGCGCATCCGCCTGCGTGGTGATGGAGGCGAAGCTGGCCGCTGTACGCGGCCTTCAGCCACTCGGCCGCTACTGTGGCATGGCCGTTGTGGGCACGGAGCCCGACGAGATGGGAATTGGACCGGTACTCGCTGTCCCCAGGCTCCTCAAGCGCTTCGATCTCAAGATCGACGACATTGGACTCTGGGAGTTGAACGAAGCCTTCGCAGTGCAAGTGGTCTATTGCCGCGACCGGCTCGGAATCCCCAACGATCGCTTCAACGTCGACGGCGGCGCTATCTCCATCGGTCATCCATACGGCATGTCTGGTAACCGCCTCACCGCGCACGCGCTGATCGAAGGTCGCCGGCGCGGAGTCCGCTACGCCGTTGTGACCATGTGCGTGGGCGGCGGCATGGGCGCAGCGGCCCTCTTTGAGGTTCTCTGATGGTGAGCATGGCAAAGCAAACGTCTGGATCGCCGATTGAACCGATTGGGCAGGCCTGCGAACCTTCCAAGCCGCACGCTGCTCCATTGGGACAGCGTGCCTGGATTGCGCTCACCATGCTCATCGTGGTGTATGTCCTGAATTTCCTCTCCCGGCAGTTGCCGGGCATTCTCGCCAAGCCGATCCAGGACAGTCTTCACCTCTCGGATGGTCAGCTTGGACGGATTGGCGGCCTCTATTTCGCGCTCTTTTACTGCTGCATCTCGATTCCCGTCGGCTGGCTCGCCGACAAGACGAACAGGTCGAAAGTTCTGGCAATTGCATGTGCGGTCTGGAGCGCGGCAACCATGTGCTGCGGCGGTGCGGCCAGTTATTTGCAATTTGCCATCGCGTACATGACGGTTGGCTTCGGCGAAGCCGGCGGCGTTCCACCCTCCTACTCGATCATCTCCGACTATTTCCCGCCCGGCCGTCGTGGCAGAGCGCTGGGCCTCTATAACATTGGACCGCCGATTGGTTCAGCTTTGGGAATCGCCTTCGGCGCTTCCATCGCTGCTGCTCTCAGTTGGCGCTACGCATTTGTCGTGCTCGGCTCTGTCGGTCTTTTCGCGGTGATCGGCATCCTCATCCTGGTGCCAGAGCCCCGTCGCGGCGGCCTGGATCGCATTTCAGACCCGGTGGCCGCGAGCAAGACAGGATTCCGGCAGACGTTGACGATGTTCGTTTCGCGTCCTACTCTCCTGCTCGCCGCACTGGCCAGCGGCGCCACCCAATTTGTTACATACGGGATGATCAACTTCACAGTCCTCTTTCTCATGCGTGAAAAAGGCATGACGCTGCACCAGGTCGCCGTCTATTACGCGTTGGCTGTCCTAATCGGAATGGGCGGCAGCATGCTCGCCGCCGGACCGGCGATCGACCGGTTCACGCGGCGCTCGAAACAGGCGTATGCTCTTGTGCCCGCCGCCTCGCTTACTCTTGCCCTCCCGTTTTATCTCGCATTTGTCTGGGCTCCCTCCTGGCGTCTTGCGTTACTCTTCCTCACTGGCACCATGTTTCTGAATTACTTCTATCTAACATCGGCAGTTACTCTGGTGCAGGAGGAAGTTAGGCCAGACCAGCGCGTGATGTCAGGCGCACTGCTTCTGCTGATCATGAATATGATCGGTCTCGGCCTTGGCCCCACCTTTGTGGGCGCGGCCAGCGACTATTTCCATGCAAGCCATCCCCATCAATCGTTGCAGATCGCGCTTTACATGCTCGCGTCGTTTTACGTTGTAGCAGTATTGTTGTTCCTGGCGTTGGCGCGCGTGCTGAGAAACGAAACCCGTACAGTTGGAGGAACAATCCGATGATGTTACTTCGTCGCTTGCTTGCCTGCTCCGTCACAGCCGCCTGTGTTGTCCTGGCGCCTTCAAATTTCGCTCAACAGGTCACAACAATGTCCACTCCATCCCATGGCGAAGACGGTCCTGTCGTGAAAGCTCCTGCCGGCGCGGTAGAGGGCCGGATGGAAGGCCAACTACGCGTGTTCAAGGGCATCCCTTATGCGTTGCCTCCGGTGGGTCAGGCGCGCTGGAGACCGCCGAGCCCGATGCCAACCTGGGCTGGGGTAAAGAAAGCCACCGAGTTTGGACCCGCTTGCTTCCAACCCAAACCAACACTCTCCAATATCTACACCCGCAATCCTATGCCGATGAGCGAGGACTGCCTGACGCTGAACATCTGGGCCCCGATCCACGCAGACAATGCGCCGGTCTTTTTCTGGATTTACGGGGGCGCGCTGGTTGGGGGTGCGAGCAGGGAGGAAACCTACGATGGCGCGCGGCTCGCCAACCAGGGCATCGTTGTGGTCTCGATCAACTATCGGCTGGGTGTCCTCGGTTGGTTGGCACATCCAGAGCTAAGTAAAGAGTCGCCGATCGGAGTATCGGGCAACTATGGCTTGCTGGATCAGATCGAAGCTCTCAAATGGGTGCAGCGCAACATTGGCGCCTTCGGCGGCGATCCTGCAAACGTGACCATCGCCGGTGAATCCGCGGGCGGGTTGAGCGTCATGTACCTTATGGCGGCTCCGCCGGCTCGCGGACTCTTCGCCAAGGCAATCGCGGAAAGCGCGTACATGATCTCCACACCGGAGCTGAAAAAAGCCGCCTTCGGCATGCCATCTTCCGAGGAAAGCGGTGTGAAACTCGCTGCCGCGCTCCATGCCCCCGATATCGCGGCGATGCGAGCGATGGATGCGGAAAAGTTGAGTCTCGCCGCGCCGGCGGCCGGGTTTGCCCCATGGGGCGCCATCGACGGTCACGTAATGCTGCGCCAGTTGGTCGATGTATTCGATAGAGGCGGGCAGGCGCCTGTGCCGTTGCTGGCTGGTTTCAACAGTGGTGAAATCCGCTCGTTGAGGATTCTCGCTCCTCAGCCTCCCGCGACTGCGGCGGCGTACGAAACCACCATTCGCAACCAGTATCTCGATCTCGCCGATGATTTTCTGCGCCTCTATCCCAGCACCAACATGCCGGAGAGCGTATTGGCCACAACGCGAGACGCCCTCTATGGATGGACGGCGGAGCGACTCGTCAAAAAACAAACCGCACTTGGGCAGCCAGCTTTCCTCTACTTTTTCGATCACGGGTACCCGGCCGCCGACAATGCTGGCCTGCACGGCTTCCACGCCAGCGAATTACCTTATGTCTTCGGTACGTTCGATGGGACTCCGCCACTTTGGCCGAAAATTCCGGACACACCGCAGGAGAGGAAGTTTTCCGACGCCATGATTGGCTATTGGACCTCGTTCGCTCGCACGGGCCGGCCAACGGCCGCAAATGAGCCGGATTGGCCGGCGTTCGGATCGACGGGCGCTTACATGGCATTCGAGGAAACTCCACAGCCATCGGATCGTCTCTTGCCAGGCATGTACGAATTCAACGAAGAGGTCGTTTGCCGGCGCCGAGCGGCCGGAGACATCGCCTGGAATTGGAACGTCGGCCTGTATTCGCCCAAACTCCCGCCTCAGCAGGCGCAATGTAAACCGTGACAGCCGAATCCCGATGGGCGCCGACGGTGCTTGTCGAGACGCGATGAGTTGAACGGAATTCACTTGCTTGATCGAGCTCAGGCAGGGAAGGAAAATCCTATGTCCGATGAAAAGGGCCTCCAGATCGTTCTTGCCGCCCGACCGCAGGGCAAAGTGACACTCAGCGATTTTCGACTGGAAGAGTTCTCGCTTCCTGAACCAGGCCTGGGCGAATTCCTGATGAAGGTGGACTATCTTTCGCTGGACCCTTATATGCGCGGACGGATGGACGACAGAAAGTCCTATGCCGAGCCGGTGAGAATCGGTGAGGTCATGCGGGGAGAAACCATCGGCACGGTGATCGCCTCAAACCATCCCGACTATTCGAGCGGAGAGGTTGTGCTCGCCCACACCGGATGGCGAACGCATGCGGTCTCGCGAGGAGAAGGAGTACGCCGGATCATCCCAGCGCGCTTCCGGTAACCACACAATTGGG